>JBEBXX010000312.1:0-4265 GCA_040391435.1 Aureliella helgolandensis
ACCGACGCGGAGCGTCGGGCCACACTGGGTGGACTTCAGGAGAACCGACGCGGAGCGTCGGGCCACACTGCCGCCGGGCGTCAGTGCAGTAGCACCTTTCTGAGCGAGGCCATGCTGTTTAGAAGTGGCTTGGCTTTGCCACTCTCGTCCCACAAGCCGCGCGACGAACCGTCGCTGACCACCATGTTGTTCCAGATCAGGGCGTGCACTGAGGGCTTGGACAGCAGCAGCCTCAGCAGGCACTCGGGAGCGACTAGGCCTGAGCGGTCACTGGTGGTCCGCCACGTCGAGACTCGCTCCGCAGCCACGCTCAATCGCTCGACAGTATCGCGCGTAGCGTCGTCGTCACGCGTAGCATCGTCACCATCTGGGTCGGCGGCAGTACTAGAGTTGCCCCCGCTGGCCACAAGCTGTTCTGGCTGGCCGTCGAGGATGGCTGAGTTGCCGCTGGCCAGCGTGGTTTGTGCATCGGTGGGGCTGTTCAAGATGACCATCAGCGGCAGGCCGAGCATCGACCAACGGTCGATCAGGCGATTGATTTCGATTGGATCGCGTGGGAAGCTACCATTGGGCCAAGTGTCCATATTGAAATCCAGTGCCAGTCCGCTCAGGCCGAGGTCGGCGCGAATTAGCGCGTCGGCAAAGTGTAGCGGTGAGATTCCGTCGGGTTCATTGCGCAGGTACTCGCTCCAGGGTTGGTCGATCGTCAGCAAAACTGGGCTGCGATCGTCGGCGCGGCGAACCGTTTCGATCAGCGACACGGCCATCCGCAGGACTTGTTCGTCCGACCAGTCCATTTCATTGGGCACGTTTAAACCGGCGGCTGCATTCCAGATATGCACGCGGCCGCGGTAGCGTTCTACCGTGGCCTGGGCGAACTCGCAGGCGGCCTGCAGAATGCTCTCAAAGCCTTCGTCGAGCAAGACCATCCACTGAGGCAAGCCCTGTGGCCGGAAATTGACTAGGGGGCCCATGCAGATCTTCTTGTTGGCCCGTTGGGCCCAGTCGATGTGTTGATCGAAGGCTGCGTAATCGGGCTTGCCCGAGGCGCGTTCGACCCAGCCGAAATGGGCTGGAATGCACATCAAATTAAATGACTTGTGCAACGCATCGTGGTAGGTATGGAGAGGCAGGGTTGGCAGCAATTCGACTCCCAGCAGCGTCGACAGCCGCCCCTCGCTTTGGCGCCGCGCCTCGAGCGACTGAGCCGCGAAGGTATTGCACAGCAGCACAGCGGCTTCCATCGCCAGCTCGATGGCTTGCTGGGCATGTTCTAGCTGCTGGTCTGAATTGCTCTCCGCCGTCAAGCTTCGCAGCAGTTGGCACAGCGCCTCTTCTGATAGCGGAAAGAACTTGTCCGGTAGGCGCAGTCCGACTCGCTGCCACTCCGAGGTCTGATTGCGCAGTCGGCAGACGGTGCCGCGGGCCACTTCGACGGCTAGGTTATAGGGGGCTGGTGAGATGCGCAGGCTGGTCGTCGACAGGCAAACATTGCCAAATTCCCGCGTAGGCCAAACGATGTTCAGCTTACCAGACTCGTCAATTTCTCGTCCGATGCTAAACTGTTGCCCGTCAAAGTGGGAATGGCAGTGCCAGGGAATCCCCTCGATGCCTGTTATATAAGCGGTCTCCCAAATGCGCCGATCGAAATCCAGTGCAGCAGGAACCGTGAATCGCAGGTCACCCATTCATTATCGGCTTTCAATGCAGCGTTGATGTTGTGCGGCAGTGCTACCCATCGCTTTCCACTTCAGGCCGCACAGAGGTCGTAAAATTGCCAAACCTTCAGACAAGCCTAGTCGACACGTCGCTTCCCTACCCCAAGCGTCAGGGCAAGGTCCGCGACGTCTACGATCTAGGAGAGCAGTTGCTGATCGTAAGCACCGATCGAATCAGCGCGTTCGACTGGGTTCTCCCGAGCGGAATTCCCGGCAAAGGTGTCGTGCTGACTCAGCTAAGCAAATTCTGGTTCGACAAATTAACCGTCAACCATCATCTATTGTCAACCCAACTGCCTGATATGCTGGATATTTCTGAAGCCCAGCGGCAGGCCTTGCAGGGGCGCGTGATGGTGGCCAAGAAAGCGCAAGTGATCCCCATTGAGTGTGTCGTGCGCGGCTACTTGGAGGGCTCGGGGTGGCGCGAGTATCAACAGACCGGTGAGATCTGTGGGGTTCGACTGCCAGCCGGACTACAGCAATGCGATCAGCTTTCCGAGCCGATATTTACGCCGACCACCAAGGCGGAGCAGGGGCACGACATGAACGTGACCTTCGACGAGATGGCCAACCAAGTGGGGCGCGACTTGGCCGAACAGCTTCGCCAGCTCAGTATGGACGTCTACCTTCAGGGGGCGCGGCTGGCCCTGTCGCAGGGGATTCTGATTGCAGACACAAAATTTGAGTGGGGCTGGCATGGCGACGAACTGCTGCTGATCGACGAAGTGCTAACGCCGGATAGCTCGCGGTTCTGGCCGCTGGCGAGCTATGCCCCGGGCACGGCGCAGGCCTCATACGACAAGCAATTCGTCCGCGAATGGCTGATGTCCAGCGGCTGGGACCGCAATAGTCCGCCGCCGCCATTGCCAGCGGAGGTTGTCGCAGGCACCCAGCTCAAATACTTAGAGGTCTATGAGCGTCTAACTGGGCAGCCCCTTTCGAAAGCCCTCGTATGAGCAGGCCACGCCGCGCGGCCATCGCCTTTATCTTCGTCACCGTCGTGCTGGACGTTCTGTCTCTGGGAGTGACTATTCCAGTGGCTCCGAAGTTAATTGAGGGGATGGTCCTCAATAGCTACTTGGGATCGTACATGGTCTCGGCCGGGCAACCATCCGAGCGAGTTCCGGTGGAGATCGCCTCGGAGGTCATTGAGACGATTCGGCAGGCACCGGATCGCGCCACGGCCAGCCAAACTTTACGCAGCGAATTCACCCAGCTCTCGGACAAGCAGCGCGAGCACATGCTGGACGTACCGCTGGACCGCATCACCGGCCGGGCTTCTTTTTACTACGGGCTGTTCGGGGCCGTGTGGGCCTTGATGCAGTTTGTTTTTTCTCCGATCTTAGGTGCCCTATCGGATCGCTTTGGGCGACGACGCGTAATTCTCATCTCCTGCGTCGGGCTAGGTCTGGACTATATCCTGATGGCGCTGGCCCCGAATCTGATCTGGCTGTTTATCGGGCGCATCCTGTCGGGGATCACCGCCGCCAGCTTTGCTACCGCGGCGGCTTACATTGCCGATGTTACACCGCCCGACAAGCGCGCGGCTAGCTACGGCTTGTTCGGCGCAGCTTGGGGGCTGGGCTTTGTCTTTGGCCCGGGCCTGGGTGGCCTGCTGGGCGAAACCTGGCTGCGACTGCCATTCTGGGTGGCCGGTGGGCTGACGCTGCTCAATGCGGCCTACGGCTACTTTGTGCTGCCCGAGTCGCTATCCGCAGAGAATCGCTCGAGTTTTACGTGGCGCCGCGCCAGCCCGATTGGCGCGTTGAAGCTGCTGCGGTCGCACCCCGAGCTGCTGGGGCTGGCCAGCGTGCTGTTGATCTATCAATTAGCACACCAAGTGTTGCAGAGCGTGTTCGTGCTCTACGCCGGCTATCGCTATAGCTGGGGCCCTGAAAAAGTAGGTACGACGTTGATGGTGGTGGGCATCTTCGGGATTCTCATGCAGGGTTTTATCGTTCGCCGTACCGCACCGCTGCTGGGTGAACGCCGCATGCTGTTCATCGCTTTGATTTTCGGCGGGCTGGGCTACCTGATCTACGGCTTGGCTCCCACCGGTTGGCTGTTCTGGGCGGCCATTCCCGTCTTCTCATTGGTCGGCTTTTTCAATCCGGCGATTCAAGGCCTGATGACGCGCCGGGTGAGTCCGCGCGAACAGGGGCAGTTGCAGGGGGCGAATAGTTCCTTGATGGGTATTGCCGGGATGATCGGTCCGTTGATTTTTACGGCCGTGTTCTCTGCGGCAATCAATCCCGCAGCCCCAGTCCAGCTTCCCGGCGCTCCGTTCCTACTGGCTACCGCGCTGCATGTGCTGGCTATCGGCGTAGCGGTCATCGTGCTCAAGCGGACGGCACGTGGGGAGCCCATGCGGCCTGAAGGCGTGCCAGCCGATTAGGCGTTGAGGGTGCCAGCGTCGTTTTGATTGCTGTAGATAGTCGCCGAACCGCTCCGCCGGTTCGTTTGTTTGGTTCCGACCAATAGTCGCCGAACCGCTCTGTCGGTTCGTTTGGTTAGTTCCGACCGGCGGCGCGGTCGGGCGACTATAGC
>JBEBXX010000313.1:0-4264 GCA_040391435.1 Aureliella helgolandensis
GCGCGAGCTGGGTGCGATCTGCGCAATGCGCCTGGTTTTGAACTTGGGTTAGACTTCGGCCGACTGCTGCGCTAGCTGGCGGCACTGGGCGGCGATACCTACGGCTGATAGGCCGAGCTCGCCCAGCAGCTCCTCACGCTCGCCGTGCTCGATGAACCGATCGGGGATGCCCAAGCGGCGCAAGTTGCGCGTGTCCCAGCCGTGGTCGCTGGCGAGTTCCAGAACGGCGCTGCCAAAGCCACCCATCAGCGCACCTTCTTCCGCGGTTACCACAAACTTGCACTCGCTGAACACTCGTTGCAGCAGGTCGTGGTCGAGCGGTTTGACGAAGCGCGGATTGATGACTGCCACGTCGATACCCTCTTGAGCCAACAGGTCGGCCGCTTCGAGTGCTAGTTCTAGCATCGCGCCGAAGCCTAGGATGGCTCCGTCGCTGCCCCATCGCACGATCTGCGATTTGCCTAGCTCGATGGGCTGGCCGCTCAGTTTCAAATCCAGTGCAGAGGCTTTGGGATAGCGAATGGCCACGGGCTGATCGCCGGCCACGGCAAAGTCGAGCATGGCGGCCAGCTCGGGACCATCCGCCGGAGCCATCACGGCCAAGTTGGGGAAGACGCGCATGTAGCCGATGTCGTATACGCCATGGTGAGTTGGTCCGTCGGGGCCAGCCAGCCCTGCGCGATCCATCATGAAGATCACCGGCAAATTCTGCAGCGCGACTTCTTGGAAGATTTGATCGTAGCTGCGTTGCAGGAAGGTGCTATAGATGGCCACGATCGGACGCAGGCCGGTCTTGGCTTGCCCGGCGGCAAAGGCAACCGCGTGCGATTCGCAAATCCCCACATCGAAGAAGCGATCGGGAAACTCCTCGCGGACCGGCTCCAGCTTGTTGCCTTGGCACATGGTGGCGGTCATGACGGTGACTCGCTGGTCGCTGCGCATCGAGTTACCGATCGCGTCGCGGGCAAAATTGGTGAAGGCCGGCGCGCTGACGCGACTGTGTATCTTGGCCTGGCCCGCTTCATCTTCAAACGTAGGGGGAGTGTGGAAGAAAACCGGATCTTGCGCAGCCGGTTGGTAGCCGTGCCCCTTCTCGGTGACCACGTGCAGCAGTACCGGGCCGGGTTGTTCCTTGAGCATTTTCAAGTATTTGCGCATCAGTCCAATGTCGTGGCCATCGATAGGGCCCACGTAACGAATCCCCAACTCTTCAAACAGCATGCCGCCATGCAAACCGGCTTTGACCCCTTCTTTGATCTGTGCCAACATTCTTTCGGCGGGATCTCCCAAGACGGGCACGTGGTTGAGCATCCGCACCACTTCGGTTTTCAATCCGGTGTAGAACGGATTGGAACGCAAGCGATCCAGGTAGCGCGCCACCGATCCGACTCTGGGGCAGATGCTCATGCGATTATCGTTGAGCACGATCAGTAGATCGCTCGATAGCTCAGCCGCATTGTTCAGAGCTTCGAAGACGATGCCCGAGGGAAAGGCACCGTCGCCGATCACAGCCACGCTCTTGCGATGGCCTTCGCCTCGCAAGTCGTCACCGCTCTTGAGCCCCAGGGCGGTGGAAACGCTACAGCCGGCATGGCCAGTCATAAATAAATCGTAGGGGCTCTCCTGTGGGTTGGGATACCCCATCAATCCGCCGCGAGTGCGGATGTTGGCGAATTCCTTGGTGCGTCCAGTCACCAATTTGTGCGGATAGATCTGATGCCCTGTGTCCCAGATCAATCGGTCGCTGCGGAAATCGTACACGCTGTGCAGGGCTAAGCACAGTTCGACCACGCCCAGATTGGATGCGAAGTGTGCGGTGCGAATGCTCAACAGGCCACACAGCACTTCTCGAATCTCGGTGGCCAATTGATCGAGCTCGGCGCGACTCATGTCGTGCAAATCGATGGCCGAGCTAAGTTGTTCCAGGTGTTTTGTCATGGGCTGCACTATACTTTCCTGTCAACGACGAACCGAGCCAGCCGAACTAGCCGCTCGCTCCTATCCCCAAATACCGCAACCGCAGCGCAGGCTTGTGCAATGAGTTGTTCGGCAAGCTCATGGGAAGCGTCTAAGCCTAGCAGACCGGGGTAGGTCAGCTTTCCCAGTTGGCTGTCCTTACGAGTGTGTTTTCCTAGTTGTGCGGAGGTGCTTTCAATATCCAAGCAGTCGTCGATAATTTGAAAAGCCAAGCCGATAGCCGCACCGTAATCTGCGAGACTCTTAAGATGATCCAAACTACCGCCGGCTGCCACCCCACCTAATTGTAAGCTGGCTTCGATCAAAGCGCTCGTTTTGCGACGATGGATGTGCTTGAGGAACTCTATCGGGGCTAGGCCAGCCATGTCGACAGGGCCAAACCTACCCTCGGCCGCCAGATCATCCGCTTGTCCGCCGACCAGTTTATCGCGTCCGGCGGCGGTGGAGAGTATTCGCAGCGATTCTCTGGCGGGCTGGGGCTCGAGGGCTTCGCAAATGGTTTGGACGGCCAGCATCTGCAGGCTGTCACCAGCCAAGATGGCCGTCGCCTCATCGAACTGGATATGGCAGCACGGCAATCCACGCCGCAGCGTGTCGTTGTCCATGGCAGGCAGATCGTCATGGATCAGCGAATAGACGTGGATAAATTCGATCGCACAGGCTGCCGGCAGGGCCGCCGACCAATCGCCGCTAATGGCCTCACAGGCCAACAGGCACAGCAATGGTCGCAAGCGTTTGCCAGGCGCGAGCACACTATAGCGGATAGCGGAACTCAGCCGCTCAGGGCAGCCCTGGCTGGGAGCCGTTAGGCGTGCCAACTGCTCTTCGACGACGGCCTTGAGCGGAGCGAGCTCGCGCATCGGGTCGCTAGATAGTTGATTTTCCATGGACTAGAACAACCCCGCAGCGTCTGGATTCGAGCTATCCGACGGGGGCGTGGATGTGGCCGCGGTGCGGCGACTGCTGCGCGACTGCTGCTTTTCCTCGAGCGTGCTCTGCAGCTCCTCGACGGGGCGCGTAACGGGATTGCCCTGAGCATCCACGCCGCTGAGAATCTCCACGCGTCGCTCGGCTTTCTCGAGCCGGCTATTGCACGTTTTGAGCAAGCCAATAGCGTGGGAATAGTCGCCCAAGGCCTCCTCCAGCGGTCCACCGCCTTGCTCTAATCGCCGCACGATGGTCTCCAGCGACTCCATGGCTTCTTCAAACGTGGGCTCGTCGGCCGTTTCGTCACTGGTGCGTTTCTTAGCCATGGAACTTGCCTTTCTGTCGAATCCCACCTTGCGGACCGGAAATCGGACTGGAAATCGAACTGGAAATCGGACTGAAATCACTGTGACTTGCCTGACGCAGCCAACTCTGGGGAGTTCGGCTAAGTCTTTTGCGGCGGCGTAAAAAATATGCGGTGCTCAGCCTAAATTATCGCTACAACCGCGCGTTAGCCTAGTGGTCCGCCGCAGCAATGCAGGACTCGAAACTAGAAAACTCGACCACTCGTTAGAAAAAAAGCTAAGTAACCACTGTGCTTGGAATTATCAAACGAGGAAACAGGTAAACATGTTAGCGCATCCAACCGACACGCGGGAACTGAGCGGGGTGGTCGAAGCCCTGCGCGATCAGTTGACCAAGTCTCGTGGGGAGAGAGCGACCAATCGAGGACGAAAATCGCCGCCAGCCCCAAACTCGGCGGACCTGGAGGATCAGGTCCTGGCCCTGCTCAATCTGCTCGACGAGCAAGCGGTCGCGGCAACCGCCGGCGATCCTGCCGCAACCGAACGGCTAGCCTCACCGATATCCCCATCAGTGCTTGTGCCGGCTGGTGAGGCGATGTTAAGCGAGCGACTGGCCAGCGAAGTCGTCGAAACGCTGGAGCGCAGCCTAGCTCAGTGGCAGGCCCAAGTCATGTTGGCCTATTCGCAAGGGGCCGCACTAGAGCTCAATGAACAACTGCGTGCAACAATCCAGCTCAACGAAACGCTGCAGCAGCGCGAAACTCGCCTAGAGTCGCAGCGGCTGTCCCTCGAGCAACTTTCGGCCGATCTACTGCAGCAGCAGGCGCGAACTCAGCGCCAACGCCGCTCGATCGGGCTCATGCTGCGCGCTCAGAAGGCGGAGATGCTAAGCGACATCGAGCGACAGCGGCAGCAGAACTCTGAGCAGCTCCAGCAACAGCAGTTGTCGGACGACAGCCAGACCACCGCCGTCGCGAGCCAGCAAACTCAGGAAATCGCTGAGCTTCAACAAGCCCTGCAAGCGGCTCACAGCGAATTGGCAAACGCCAGGCAGG
>JBEBXX010000314.1:0-4263 GCA_040391435.1 Aureliella helgolandensis
AAGCAATCAGGGCTGTATGATTAGGGTTAAACAACTAGGGCTGTGTAATTAGGGCTGTGTAATTAGGACTATGTAATTAGGGCTATGTAATTAGGGCTATGTGAGCAGGGCTATGAGCCGGGCAATGCGCTTAGGATTGTGCGCAGGGGTTGCACGCTTTAAGCCGAGCGGGACAGGCTGGCCCTGCTGACTCGAGACACAATCAGGCTGACGATCACGAACAACAAGTTGGCACTGACAAATACGATCAGTGCGATTAGTGCACCGCTGGTAAAGCCGTAACTGTGCAGTCCGATCCCAAGTTGGTTGGTTCCGAACCAAGACCAAGCGGTGACGATATTGCCCAGCACGGCGAGCACAGCGAAACCGCGTGCGCCGACCTGCTTGTCCCACCGCGCGTGCAGCAGGATAGCATTCCACAGCACGATCATCATCGCCCCGTTCTCCTTGGGATCCCAGCCCCAGAAGCGTCCCCAACTGTCATCCGCCCATAGGCCACCGAGCACCGTGCCGATAAAGCTGAAGAAGATGGCAAAGCAGATCACACCATACATCATGCGATACAAAATCTGCTGAAACGCCACCGACTGGGGTGCCCTACGCTCGGGCGGCGTCGCGTCATAGCCGGTAGCCATGCGATGCACCAGCGCGCACACCCCCAAAACACCCGCTAAAAATGTCACGGCATATCCCGCCGTCACCGTTATCACGTGTGTAGAGAGCCAGAACTGAGTGTCCAAGACCGCTTCCAAAACGTGCAGCGTATCGCGCGTGTCCAGCGAGCGGGCCACGCTAAGGGTCGCAATTCCGATAAAACCGCTGACCAAGTTTGCCACGCCGATGGGATACACGACCTCGAGTATCAAACCCACGATCACGCAGGCCCAGCCGATGAACACAGCCGACGAATAGAGGTTGATCACCGGCGCGCGGCCCGAAATGTAGATCCGCGAAACGATGGCAATGGTGTGGATAATGAGCACTCCCACCAGCATCCAGAACGTGGCCTTGCGTAGATTCTCCGAGCGGAATAAGAAGCTGGCAAAGGACAAGACAATGGCTACTAAGTAGAGCGCAATGCCCTGCGCAGTTGGATTGAACTTGTTTAGCCAGCTCTCAGTGGCGGCTTTGTCGAGCGTCACGGCAGCCAGCGGCATATCGGCCAACAGATCGTGGTACTTCTTGATGGCTTTGTTAGCCGCCGGCGCGTCATCTGCGCGGACGGCATCGATGATGTCGGTAAACGCCAGAATAGCCGGGTTGGGTCCGCCTTGAGCCATTCCCATGCGCTGTCCCAAAAAGGTTGCAAAGATTGCTGGTCCGTAGGCCTGCCACTTGGCAGTTAACAAATTCTCTTGCGTGGCTTTGCCCTGCGGTGGAATGACAGCCGGCGGCCCGCCAGCTTCCAAATTCTGCATCATCTCGAAAACTTCCATGACCTTGGCGACGAACTGCTTGCGCTGTTCTTCGCTCGGTTGATCACCCGGATCGGGAATGGGCGGCAACTGATATGCATAGGACACTAGGTCGAACATGTTGAGCTGCTGGTGCACGGCGGCCAGCTTCTGCTCGCGGAAGTCGAACGAATCCGGATCGCGATTGCCCTGCCGCAGCTTGTCGATCTCCGCGCGGAACTTGGGCATGTTCTTGTCCAGTTCATTGAGCGAATAGCGGAAGCCTTGACGCGGCTCCAGATCGAACACGTCGCGGACCTCATCGGCGTAGATGCGGAACACGCGTGCATCGCGGACCCACTCCTCACCGGCCATGACACCCAGCAACCACTCGCTCGGTGAGTGCTTGTTGCCTGCGGAATCCTTGACATACGGCATGGTGCCAAACACCGGCTTGCCGATGAACTGCAACATATTGCGCGCCACCGAGTCAAACGGTTTAATGCGCCCCTCGTGCTGCACCGGCAGATCGGCCACCGCCGCATAGTCGATCTGTGAGCGACTGGTGGCGTCAGGTCGAGCAAAGTAGCCCGCTACCAATCCGCACACGCCCAGCCCAATTCCCATCATCGCTAGCCGCACGCCCAAACTGGTCTGACTGGCTGGCCGGACGCGCTCGGCTGTCGGAATGGCTCCCCGCGCGTAGCGGTTGGCGAAGCTTAAAAAGGTTCCGCCAAAATGCGCAGCCATGCCCCAGAAGACCATCATGCAGGCCATGTACGGGATTACCCAGCCCATATTCTCGACTACTTGCAGCCCCGTGGTCTCAATGGTCCCACCGCCGGCTGTGGGGATCTGGTTATAGCGGCTTTGATAGAATGTTTCGCCTTTATAGCGAATGGGGTTGTTCATCCAAGTCTTCGCCTCTTGCGATTGGCCCGTTTCGCGGTCCGTGATAACCAACCGCGATGAATAATCCCGCGCGGTATCGGTACCGCTGTAGTTCATCTTCTCGACGTCCTTCAAGTGCACGTCGTATGGCTTGCGCTCTTGCCGGAATCGCAGCGCTAGTTCAAATGGTTTACCGTCGATCTTCACCGGTTCGTATTCGTCGTGCTGCATCGAGACAGTCAACTGCGCGATATCATTGATGCGCTGGCTGAGCATCAGCGTCTCGATCGGCTTGTCGGTCTGCTTGTCGATGACTTGCACGTAAGCCGCGGCGATGTTGGTGGCCTGCATAGCGCCCCCCTCAGACTTGGCGGGCAGGGCCATGTACTGCAGACCGTTGCCGGCGGTGGCCGGGTTATCGAAATCCGCTTGCACAGGTGCCAAGCTACTATTCTTCATCCACCGCACTATCTTTAGCTTGGCCGGTAGACTCGCATCGTCGATCACTCCATCCGTCCTGACCACCTTGCGGATCAACGACTCGGGAATCGCATACACCACGTCCTGGTCCGGATCGCTGGTATCGACCAGGGCCAATTCCAACTGATCTTCGACCACGGCCAAGTTAGTCGTATCCCCCTCGGCCAAGCCCATCCGCTGCTCTACTTGCCGATCGCCGAACACAAACTGACCTACCATCAGCAGGCCCACTCCGGCGTGAATCAACACATTTCCACCCCGTTTGCCGAACAGCATCCATAGTCCAGCCAGTACCACGCAGGAAGCGATCGAGGCTTGTACCAATTGCCAGACGATCCTCAGGCCTGGATCATCCAGCCGCACCGACTCGCCTCCGAACAACAGCAAGCCGCTGACCCAGAACGAAATGGCCGCCGCTGCGGCTAACAACACTCGCGCCAAACCCGGCAGCTTGGCCAAACTGGCGTACCCGATCAGCCCCACCGTCATGACGATAAAGCCACCTTTGAGCAGAGCCCAGAGCGTGTCGTAGGAAATTGGCGGCGCGCCTTGAAGACCATCGGTCCTGTGCCCGGCCGCGATGACCGCCACGATCAATGCCGTCCCCGCCAAGGCCACAGCCACTCCGGTGACGAGCTGCAACCCGCGCGCGCGCATCGAAAATCGCGTTACTTTAGCAGCCACCAGATTGATCAGTAGAATCAATCCGATCGTCGCTCCGCCCGGAAAATAGAATCCCAAGCCGCCTAAATACGGAGCATCATGCGGAAACAACGTCCTGGGGAACAATACATCGAAGGGAATTTGAGCAATCCAACAATTGAAGAACTCGCGCTTGACTTCGGCTAGGTCCATCTCATCCTGGGCCAACGTGCCGAACAGGATGATCAAGATGCCCAGCGCGAACATCGTCACAGTGATCTTTAGCGATCCCATGAGCTTCAAAATGGCATAGGGATAGGAGACCGTGCTATGCGCAGCAGAACGGGTCGCGGAGGACTCTTTCGCGTAATTACCAGCCGACATGATTAAGTACCTTCGATCAGTTCCACTCGATTGATTCTACGAACGCGATGAACGCCTCGCGCTGGGTGCCAGCCAGCGACGTGGGGCCTTTGAATTTCACAAACAGCGACTGCCCATCGCGCCAGGGGATATCCGCGATTAAAATCGTTTCCGATTCCCCCTCGCCACTAGCCACACTAGCATCAACTACGGTAGCGGCATCAACACCTGCATCAGCATCAGCATCTGCGCCTTCATCTGCGCCTGCATCTGAAGCTCCCGTCGTATCCGTTTCTTGAGCTGCGTCTGTATCTGTTGCTGTATCCGCAGTGGCTTCGGCGTCTGCAGTGGCTTCGGCGTCTGCAGTGGCTTCGGCGTCTGCAGCGGCTTCGTTATCTGCACTACCTTGTTCACTGCTTTCGGTTTGGCTGGCAGAGGGTGTAGCAGTCGGTGCCGCGGCGGGCCCGTCGATCGTGTACAGTTTGGCGGTCAC
>JBEBXX010000315.1:0-4262 GCA_040391435.1 Aureliella helgolandensis
GGTTAACTACTCTTGGCCTTCAGCCGGTGCAGCCTCTGCAGCGCTTTCGGCTGGTGCAGCCGGAGCCGGAGCTGCGGCAGCCGCAGGTGCAACGCTGGGCTGGAACTGGACTGGACGCGTCTTCATCCGCCCTTGAGCTGCCTTTTGCTGCTCCAGGTGGGTGCCTTTGGAGCCATACTTCTTGATCAGAACGGCGGCCTTCTCGCTGGGCTGAGCACCCACACTCAGCCAATAGTCCACGCGCTCCGCCTTGAGTACCACGCGCGCATCGGTCTCACGAACCATCGGGTCGTAATATCCCAATTCTTCGATGACCTTGCCGTCGCGCGGCTCGCGAGCGTCGACAGCGCAAAAACGGAAAAACGGGCGAGCCTTGCGGCCCATCTTCTTTAGGCGGATACGAACTGCCACACAAATTCTCCTGGAACAACTAGGACCATATCTATTGTTTTGGGCCGGTGACCTAATACAGTTGGAATCCCGGCGAATCCGCAAGTGTAATGGAGGATTCTATTTAGCGGGAGGACTATCTGCGAGCGGGTGGGCAAAATCAGTACAAAAAGTCGCCTTCAGTCAGCTTATTCTCGCTAATTGGGCAATTCGACCAGTCCGCCTGCCCATCTGCAGTCGCTAAAGCCCCATCCAAGCCAAGCGTTGGGACCAAACACCACATAGCCGCCACTAGAACTACTTCTTGCGTTTCAGCTTGCGCTGCATTCGCTCGCGCTCCTTCTGCATCCGCTGCTTGTCTTTGGTGCTCAGCCTAGAACCGGTCGACTTTTTGGTTTTGATTCCTCCCATGCTCGGATCGCCGAGCATGCTCTGCTGCATTTGCTGCATCATCTGCATGCGATCGCGGCCTCCACCACTGGCCATGGCTTGCATCATAGGTGCCATGATGCCGAACTGCTTGATCAGTCCGCTGACCAGCGACGGGGGAACGCCAGCACCGCGGGAGATGCGATTGCGGCGCAGCGTATCGATCAGCTTCGGATCTCTCCGCTCTTTGGGTGTCATCGAATCGATGATCCCCAGCATCTTCCGCATCTCGCCGTCGGAATCGGCCCCAGCCATCACCTTGCTGAGCTCACCCATGCCGGGCATCAGCCCCATCATCTTTTGCATCAGCCCTGGTTTGGCAATTTTTTCTAACACACCGCGGAAGTCCTCCAAGGTGAAGTTGCCCGCGGCCATGCGGGCTTCCAACTGCTCACGCTCCTTGTCATCGATGATGCGGTGAGCCTCCTGGGCGACCGCCACGATATCGCCCATCGACAGGATTCGGCTGGCCATCCCCTCGGGTCGGAACGCCTCGAGCGCATCGAGGTGCTCTCCGGTACCGATGAATTTGATGGGTACCTGCGTCACATGCTTGACGCTCAGCAGCGCACCGCCGCGGGCATCGCCGTCGAGCTTGGTCATGATCACGCCGTCCAGCTCCAGCCGCTCGTTAAACGCTGCGGCACTGTTGACGGCATCCTGGCCCGTCATCCCGTCGACCACTAAATAGACTTGGTCGGGGCTGATCTTCTTGTCGATTTCGCCCAACTGCTTCATCAGCTCTTCGTCGATGGCCAAGCGTCCAGCGGTGTCCAAGATCACTACCTGAGCACCCGCGGCTGTAGCTTGAGCTACGCCATCGCGGCACACCTGAACCGGATCGACCTGCCCGGTTTGGCTATAAACCGGCACATCCAACTGTCGACCCAGTGTGTGCAATTGCTCGATAGCGGCCGGACGCTGCAAGTCGGCCGCGACCAGAAACGGCTGGATCTTCTGCTCTTTAAGCAGTTGAGCCAACTTGCCACACGTGGTAGTTTTACCCGCCCCCTGCAGGCCGCACATCATCAAAATCGTGACTTTGTCCTTGCGGATCGGGATCGAGATATCCACCGGCCCCAAGATCTCGACCAGTTGTTCGTAGACGATTCGCACCAACTCTTCGTGCGGCTTGAGCGACAGCAAGACCTTGTGCCCCAAGGCTCGCTCGCTGACGTGTGCCATAAAATCCTGCACAACCGAATAGCTCACGTCGGCTTCCAGCATGGCCGATTCGACCATCTGCAGTCCGTCCCGCATATTCGCTTCCGTCAGCTTCCCTTTGCCTCGGATCGATTTGAAGGCTGACTGAAGTCCGTCGGACAGTGATTCAAACATAGCGGCATTTCAATGGAAACGAGGGACACACCAATTAATGAGATAAGCCTTGATTCTAAAGGCAGAGGCCCCTTGCTGGCAATCCTCAACCACTATCAAACACCTCGCAGGACCATTCCCAGGGCAGCCCGGCTGAGGCAATTTGAGTTATCCCCCCCGGCAGCTTAAAATAGTAGTATCCCGCCGCGGTTTCCCCTCACTCAGTTCCCACACGCCCTGCACACATCTTCGCAACGGTAAAGTCCCTCGATGAAAACAATCGCCTTGGTTTGCCCTAAGTTCTCACGCATGGTTTCTGTTTTCGCCTGGCTACTCGCTATGCAGTTGCTGGCGGTGCAGTGGCGCGTCCCGGCGCCCTGGCTCTGCCCGGCGGCCTACGGCCAGGAGGAACAACAGCACGACCATATAGCGGAACTACAAGCGCGGTCGGCCGAGTCCAATACCAACATTTGGGGTCACTGGGGGCCGGATCTCGAAAAGTATTCCTCATGGACCACGCATACCAACCGGCTCATCCCCGTTTACACTTTCGGGCTATCTCTGGACGCGGTTCGTGGCGAAAACAGCCCCTACCGTGCTGAGCAGCGGCTGATCGATTTATACGGTAGCTTGCCGATCAGAACGCTCAACCCGGAAGCCGATTATTTCGATCAGACCGACATTTATCGCCTGCAAAAAATGGCTGCCGAGGCTGGCAAAACGCGCATCATAGTGTTCGTCTTCGACGGCATGGACTGGCAGACCACGCGGGCGGCAGCGATAGCTAAGGCCCAGCAAGTGACCTATGATTCCGGGCGCGGCAGTGGACTGCATTTCCAGGATTACCGCGGCGCACAAACCGACTTTGGCTTCTTTGTCACCAGCCCGCATAACAGTGGAACCTCGGTAAACGTCGACAAGCAGATCGTTACTAACCCCGGCGGCAAGCTAGCCGGCGGCTACGACGTGGTCCGCGGCGGGCCCAACCCATGGCAGGCCAGCGACGATCTGCTGTACCCCATCGGCAAGAGTGAAGTGGACGCGCACGCATACACCGACTCGGCCGCCTCCGCCACTTCGCTGTTCGCCGGCATCAAAACTTATAACGATGCAGTCAATGTCGATTTCTCCGGCCGCGAGGCACTCCCCGTTTCGCGGACATTGCAAGCGGATGGTTTTGCCGTGGGTGTGGTGACCAGTGTGCCGATCAGCCATGCTACACCGGCCGCAGCATATGCCAACAATGTACATCGCAACGATTACCAAGACTTGACTCGCGACCTGCTGGGCCTCCCCTCAGTCTTTCACCCCGGTGGGCTGCCGGGCGTCGATGTGCTAATCGGTTGCGGCTGGGGCGAAATCAGCCAAAAGGATGGCGGTCAAGGAAATAACTTCGTGCCCGGCAACCGCTACCTAACCGCAGCCGATCTTGCCAATGTGTCTGCAGAATCTGGAGGCAAGTATGCCGTCGCCCAACGCACCGAAGGCCAAGCGGGGAGCCAAGTATTGAACGCGGCAGTGGAGCAAGCCATCGCAGGCGAGCAGCGTCTGTTCGGCTACTTTGGTGTGGCCGGAGGACATCTGCCCTATCGCACCGCCGACGGCGATTACCTGCCGGTGCGCAGCGTGGGCAATCCCAAGACAGCCCAGGCAGAGGTCTACACTCCGGCCGACCTCAACGAAAACGTCAACTTGTCCGAGATGGCCTTAGCCGCCATGCGCGTCCTCGACGCGCGCTCCGACCGCTGGTGGCTAATGGTCGAAGCTGGCGATGTCGACTGGGCCAACCACGCCAACAACATCGACAACTCGATCGGCGCGACGATCAGCGGCGATGAGGCTTTTAAAAGCGTCGTCGACTGGGTTGAGCAGAATCGTGGCTGGGACCAAACCGCCCTTATCCTGACCGCCGACCATGGGCACTACTTGACGATCGACAAGCCACACATGCTCGCCCAGTGAACAGTGTGGCCCGACGCTCCGCGTCGGCCCCATGCCTCGACGCTCCGTCGCCATTCCCCCACCCAGATTCTACTCCCCGCCCCTCCCTCACAACAATCCCAGCACGCCACCCCCCATCCTCCGCGCCCTACCCTGGCCACTCCAGTTCAACCCCCTGACCGATC
>JBEBXX010000316.1:0-4261 GCA_040391435.1 Aureliella helgolandensis
CGAGTCCCTATCCGCCTTCGGCAGCGATGAAGTCTTTGTCGAAAAACTGGTGCGCCAGGCACGGCACTTAGAAGTTCAACTGCTGGGGGATGATCATGGCAATTTGATCCATCTCTACGAACGCGACTGCTCAGTACAACGCCGACATCAAAAAGTGGTCGAGCTCGCGCCGGCTCCCAATTTAACTCCCCAAATCGCTACCCAGCTTCACGAAGCGGCCTTGGCGATCGGCAACGAGGTGGGCTATCGCGCGGCCGGCACGGTTGAGTTTCTGTACGATACCGAGCAGGAAAAGTTTTATTTCATCGAAGTCAACCCGCGCATACAGGTCGAGCACACGGTCACCGAAGAGGTGACGGGAATCGACCTTGTGCGAGCTCAGATTTTAGTGTCGATGGGGCATCGCTTGGGGGATGCCCAGGTGGGGCTGCCCACGCAGGCGCAAGTCACCACCAACGGCTTTGCCATGCAATGCCGCGTCACCACCGAGGATCCCGCCAACCAATTCCGCCCCGACTACGGCCGCATCATTCACTATCGAAGCGCCGGCGGAATGGGCATCCGCCTGGATGCCGGCAGCGCATACTCGGGCGCGGTGGTCAATCCGTTTTATGATTCGATGCTCGTCAAGGTTACCGCGCGCGGCAGAACACTGGCTGAGACCGCCAGACGCATGGAGCGCTGCTTGCAAGAATTCCGCATTCGGGGTGTAAAAACCAACATTCCGTTTCTAATTCAAGTCATCGACTATGATTTGTTTTTAGAGGGCAAAGCCACAACTCGGATGATCGATACGACGCCGAGCCTATTTGAATTGCCGACTCGGCGCGACCGCGCAACGCGTCTGCTGCGTTATATGGCCGACGTGATTGTAAACGGCAATGCCCTGGTCGCCGGGCACACACCTGCGACTCGCCGCGAGCCGGCCGCAATTCCAGCGGTCGAGCATACTCGGGCGCTTCCTGCCGGTTCGCGCGATCGCCTTCGCGAACTGGGACCGACCAAATTTGCACAGTGGGTCCGCGATGAAAAGTCGCTGTTGCTTACGGACACCACCATGCGCGATGCGCATCAATCGTTGTTGGCCACGCGTCTGCGAACGTTCGACATGATGCAGATTGCGGATGTTTACGCGCGGCGCGCTCCCGAGTTCTTCTCGTTGGAGATGTGGGGTGGGGCAACCTTCGATACCTCGATGCGATTTTTGAAGGAGAGCCCCTGGCAGCGATTGGTAAAACTGCGCGAAAAGATCCCCAATATTCTGTTTCAAATGTTGCTCCGCGCCAGCAACGCCGTCGGCTATACGAACTACCCCGACAACGTGGTCAAGATCTTTGTCCGCGAGGCGGCAGATGCAGGCATCGACGTGTTCCGCGTGTTCGATGCGCTGAACTGGGTGGAGAACATGCAGGTAGCCATGGAGGCGGTGCTCGACAGCGGTGCGATCTGCGAAGCGTCGATCTGTTACACGGGAGACATTCTCAATCCCAACCGTCCCAAGTACGATTTGAAGTACTATGTCCAACTGGCTAAGCACCTAGAGAAGCTCGGTGCGCACATGTTGGCTATTAAAGACATGGCGGGGCTCTTGAAGCCAGAAGCCGCACGAGTGCTGGTCCGCACCTTACGGCAAGAGATTGGCATTCCCATCCACTTCCATACGCACGACACGGCCGGCATTCAAGCCGCGTCGATTCTGGCTGCTACTGAAGAGGGACTGGACGTCGCCGACGCTGCGCTGGCCAGCATGTCGGGCGGGACATCGCAGGTCAACCTAAATACGCTTGTGGAAGCCCTGCGCTTCGGACCACACCAAAGCCAGCTCTCCACGCAGGCCCTCCATGAGCTATCGAATTATTGGAAGTCAGTTCGCGAATTCTACCTACCCTTCGAAAGCGAAGCCCTAGCCGCCGATGGTGCATTATATGAACACGAAATGCCTGGCGGACAGTACACCAACTTGTACCATCAGGCGCACGCATTGGGGCTGGCCGATCGCTGGGCAGAAGTCTGCCGCGTATACGCTGACGTCAACCAGATGTTTGGCGATATCGTAAAAGTAACTCCGACGTCGAAGGCCGTCGGTGACATGGCGTTGTTCATGGTAGCGGGCAATCTGTCGGTCGAGGATGTCTTGAAATCCGATCGCGATCTGTCGCCGCCTGCTTCGGTCGTCGACCTGCTCAGCGGCATGATGGGCCAGCCACCAGGTGGCTTTCCACCGCAGGTGGTCAAGGCCGTCCTGCGCGATCGCCCGCTCGTCTCTGGCCGGCCCGGGGCGTCGCTACCTGCAGCGGACATTGAGGGGACGCGGCAGAAGTTGACCAAGTTGCTCGATCGAACGGCCACGGATCGCGAGTGCATCACGCACATCCTGTATCCCAAGGTCTACGAAGAGTTCATCGAGCACTACAAGGCCTTTGGTGATGTGAGTATGTTGCCAACCCCCTACTTCTTCTACGGCCCAGATTCGTCCGAGGAGGTGTCGGTTGACATCGAAGAGGGCAAGCGACTGATCATTCGCTTTCTGGCCACCGGCGAGCCCAAGCCCGATGGCACACGAACGGTCTTCTTTGAGCTTAACGGTCAGCCGCGCGAGGTCGAGGTGATCGACAAATCGCTCGATAGCCCTGAATCCAAAACGGTGAAAGCTGATCCCGGCGATCCGACTCATGTGGCGGCGAATATGCCGGGCATGGTGATCGGTGTAGCGGTCAAGCAAGGCGACCAGGTAAATGCGGGGGATAAACTACTGGCCCTCGAAGCAATGAAAATGGAGACTACAATAAATGCTGAACGCGAAGGGGAAGTCGTCCAACTGCTCATCAAATCGGGTTCTCAGGTCGCCGCCGGCGATTTGCTGATGGTGATCAAGTAGCCATAGTTTCCAGCGAGCTTTCGGAAGGGTCTGCATGGCGCACCACATTGGTGAGTACATACTGCGCGGCGAGTTGCGAAATACGCGGGCCAACGGCGTCTACGGGTGGCTGCAATTCGCCCACGATTCCGGCGTGCACTTAGAGCTGACCGGTAACTTCCGTGGACACTTGGCCGGCAAGCACTTTAAATTCTCCACGGCCCGTTTTCAGCAGGCGGGCCAAAAATCGTCGGATCCGCTCCCCGAGGAGATTCAGCGATTGGTGGATCGACAAATCGGTGTGGTTGGCGAAGTGCGTTTGCGACGTAAACGCGTGCCGACCGTCCCGCCGGCCGACTTCTCCCAGCTAGATAGTGCAGGTCAGCAGCGCTGCTCCGTGGAGAAGGACTGCCTGTACCTTGAATGGTATAGTCAAAACGGGCGCGTAGTAGCGGAAATTGTCGAGCCCAAGATTGAATATGTGGACGATCAGCAGGCCTCGCCAGATGAGCCGCCACCGGTCTTCGAACCTATGGGCGATGGCCTCGACAGCAGCATCGCTGAGACCTATCTCGATCTGGAAGGCAGAGCGACTGTCGATTCCGAACTGGAGGATGGACGGGACGACGACGACCAGACCGATATGGACGAGGACTCCGATGCAGACGACCCCTACGGCCTGTTTGCACCCGATCTAGATCAAAATTTAGCCGACGCACTCAAAACGCCAGACGCGTTGCTGGGCAGCGACTTCGATCAGCGGTATGACGAGGATGGCGGGGAACCGACGACGCGAAGCTGGGATGAAGTCATCCCAGGACTCGACCCGGCTATCAAAGCCATGTACGAGCAGTGGGATGAGATTTTCGAGGGCAACAAGGACGAACCGGTGTCCTACCTCTTCGATACGCCTCTGCGCTTGCCACCGCCTGACCGTGTGAGCACCGATCAGGAAGCCCAACCGTTGGTCGTGGCCATATTAGCCAAGCTGGCCCTGTTGAGCGTAGCCGTGGATGTGTGCGAGCACTACACGGCGCTACAAACCTACCGCTTGCTGATGACCGAGATCCTACCCACGGCCAAAGTACATCCCAACCTAGCCGCCAGTCGCATGATTCAGCACTATTCGACCAGCGACCACTGCGAAACCTGCGATGCAGAATTCGAAGCCGAGTACAACGCCCGTCAGCAAAGCGACGCGGATCTCTCCGCCGAAGACTTTGATGATTTCGACGAAGATGATGACCTCGACGAAGGTGATGACCTCGACGAACCCAATTAGACACCGCCTTGGATGGTGCATCGGCCGCAAGTTCGCAGCGCGGCCAAGCCCGCCATAGCTAGCCTGCTCGCACTTCTATCGATCGTGGGCGATTTCATACTCGGTTATCTTGTTCTCATTCT
>JBEBXX010000317.1:0-4252 GCA_040391435.1 Aureliella helgolandensis
AACGAGGTTCGACCCATGCGTCGCGTACATCCTTCGGGATTTTACGAAGCCATTCGCCCCACCCATTCCCATACGTCCAATTATCGACTCCGCATTGCAACTAAGAACGGCGAAATTACCGAGATGCAAGATCCATACGCAGTCCAGCCACTATTGACCGAGTTTGACCTATTCCTGTTCGGCGAGGGGCGCAACTGGCAGCTCTACGATAAAATGGGAGCTCACCTGCGCAGTGTGGATGGCGTGGCCGGAACCAACTTTGCCGTGTGGGCCCCCAATGCCGAGAGCGTTCAGGTCATCGGCGATTTCAACGGCTGGAACGGCGCCCAGCATACCATGCGCAAGCACATTCCCGCCGGCGTGTGGGAGCTGTTTGTTCCCGCGGTTGGGGCGGGGGAAAAGTATAAGTACAAGATCAAGATGAAGGGCGGACACTCGACCGAAAAGTCGGATCCGTACGGCTTCTACGCGGAGCTGCCCCCACGCACAGCCAGCGTCGTCACGCAACTGGACCAATTTGCGTGGGACGATCAGCAGTGGATGGACCGCCGCGTCAGTACCGACCCGCTGAATAAAGCCTGCAATATTTACGAACTGCATTTGGGCAGTTGGCGGCGCGATCCGGCCGGCCATCACGGCTGGATGAACTATCGCGAAATCGCGCATCAGTTGGTCGAGTACTGCAATGAGATGGGCTTTACGCACGTCGAGCTGATGCCGATCAGCGAGCACCCGTATACCGGCTCGTGGGGCTATCAGACAGTCGGCTATTTTGGTGTTACCAGCCGCTATGGAACCTGTGAAGATTTCATGTATTTCGTCAATCACTGCCACCAGCATGGCATTGGCGTGATTCTTGACTGGGTCCCGGCTCACTATCCCAAAGACGGACATGGACTGAGGCACTTTGACGGCTCAGCCTTGTATGAGCACGCCGACCCGCGGCAGGGGGAACACCCTGACTGGGGCACGATGATTTTCAATTACGGCCGCAATGAAGTCCGTAACTTCCTGGTCTCCAACGCGCTCTTCTGGCTGGACAAATACCACATCGATGGCCTGCGTGTCGACGCTGTAGCCAGCATGTTGTACCTGGACTACAGCCGCAATGCGGGCGAATGGATTCCCAATGCCCACGGCGGACGCGAGAACCTGGATGCGATCCACATGCTGCGTGAATTCAACGAACAGGCCCACGCACAGTTCCCGGGCGTGATCACCATGGCCGAGGAGTCGACGGCTTGGCCAGGCGTCAGTCGCCCGACCAGCAGCGGCGGCTTGGGGTTCTCGATCAAGTGGAACATGGGCTGGATGAACGATACGCTACGCTATATGCGGCACGATGCGATTCACCGCCAGCACCATCACGACGAACTGACATTCAGCCTGATCTATGCCTTTACCGAAAACTTTATTCTGCCACTTTCGCACTATGAAGTCGTCCATGGAAAAGGCGCTTTGATCAGTCAGATGTCGGGGGACTTGTGGCAGAAATTCGCCAATCTACGCCTGCTGTACTCCTACATGTGGACCCATCCCGGCAAAAAGCTACTGTTCATGGGGAGCGAATTCGCACAGTGGCACGAGTGGGATTACGATTCGGAAATCCAGTGGGATCTGCTGCACTGGGACACGCACCGCGGCGTGAAGTCGATGTTGGCCGACTTGAACAAGCTGGTGATCAACGAGCCGGCGCTGCATGAGCTGGACTTCGACGGCGCGGGCTTCGAGTGGATCGATTGCTTGAATCGCGAAGACAGCATCATCAGCTTCATGCGCAAAGGAAAGGACCCCGATGACTTCGTCATCGTGGCCTGCAATTTCACCCCCGTGGTGCGACAAGGCTATTTGATGGGAGCCCCTAAGGCGGGCTTCTATAAAGAGATTTTCAACAGCGACTCGGCCTATTACGCGGGGAGCAATGTAGGGAATTTCCCTGGCGTCGAAGCCCGGCCACAACCGCATCATGGCCGCCCAGCTTCGATGCTCATCAACCTGCCACCCCTGGCCACGGTAGTGCTCAAGCCCCAATACCAATAGGGACGCAGCACGATCGCTGTTGCGGCATCGTAAGTTCAGTCCCCTGCCGGGAACATACAAACCAGAGGAGCAGTTCGATTTCCCCTTCCGAGAATGTAGACAGCGAGAGCCTCCAAGAGAAGCAGGCAAAAACTCTGCGGCGACTGATGCCGGGTTTGGCGCGCGATTTCGAAGGACGCGCCGACCCGGCTGACTGGCAGGCCTACATCCGCCGGGTGCGACACATGTTCCCGCAGTTGTTCGAACGCTTGTTCCAGCTCTACGGCAACCACTACGACTTCCACTACCATGTGGAAGCCGTCCTCAGGACAACTACAGAGATGTGGTTGCATCGCTCGCCGGAGCTGTGCGCACAGGATGCTCTGCGCGAAGCGGATCCGCAGTGGTATCAGTCACAGCGGATGCTCGGCGCGATGTGCTACGTGGATCTTTTCGGAGGTGACCTACAGCGCATCAAAGAGAAGATCCCCTACCTAACCGAAATGCACATTACCTACCTGCACCTGATGCCGGTATTTCGCAGCCCGGAACAGGACAATGACGGGGGCTATGCGGTCAGCAGCTATCGCGAAATCAGTCCCAATGTGGGAACGATGGAGGAGCTGGCTGAACTGGCCACTCACCTGCGCCACCACGGCATCTCGCTGTGCCTCGACTTCATCTTCAATCACACGTCCGATGAGCACGAATGGGCCTTGGCAGCCCTCCGCGGCGAGAAGGAATTCCAACGCTACTACCGCATGTACAGCGATCGCAATCTGACGCTGCAGATCGAACGCTCGCTGCCCGAGGTCTTTCCCGACGAACATCCCGGCGCGTTCACCTATAACTCCAAGATGGGCAAGTGGGTATGGACCACGTTCCATAACTACCAGTGGGATCTGAACTACGAAAACCCCGAGGTCTTCACTCGCATGTTAGCCGAGATGCTGTTTCTGGCTAACCAGGGTGTCGAGATCCTGCGACTCGATGCGGTAGCTTTTATCTGGAAGGAGATTGGTACCTCCTGTCAGAATTTGCCCCAAGCCCACTGGATCATTCAAGCCTTCAATCACGCCGTGCAAATGGCCGCACCGGCCATGGTCTTCAAGTCCGAGGCCATAGTGCATCCGGATGAAGTCAAGAAGTACATCTCGTTCGAAGAGTGTCCGCTTTCCTACAATCCGCAGTTGATGGCCTTGCTGTGGAATTCGCTGGCCACGCGCGAAGTCAGGATGTTGAGCAACGCTATGTCGCGCGGCTTTGCCATCCCCGACGAGTGCGAGTGGGTCAACTATGTGCGATGCCACGACGATATCGGCTGGGCTTTCTCCGACGAGGACATCGTGCACGGCGGATTCGATCCGCATCAACACCGCAGATTCTTGACACAGTTTTACACCGGTCAGATCGAAGGTTCGTTTGCGCGCGGCCAGCCCTTCCAGCTCGACCCAGTGACCGGCGATGGTCGAGTCAGCGGGACCACCGCTTCGCTGGCCGGTCTGGAAAAGGCGCTCTACGAACAGGACGAAAAAGAGGTCGACCTAGCGGTACGGCGGATCCTGCTTATTCACGGGATCATCGTAACCATCGGCGGCATTCCGCTGCTCTACTTGGGCGACGAACTAGCCTGCGAAAATAATTATGACTATCAAAACGTCCCCGAGAAGCAGGGCGATTCACGCTGGCTACATCGCTCGAACTTCGACTGGGAGCGTTCCAAGCTGCGCAACGATCGCTCAACGCCTATCGGCCGCGTCTACCAGGGCCTCATGCGGCTTATTCAAATTCGCTTGCAAAACATGGCCTTCCACCGTGGCGGTACCGAGATTATCAACACGGGCAACGACCATGTGTTCGGTTTTTTCCGCAACCAAGAATCGCAAAGCGTTCTGGTCCTAGGGAATTTCACCGAACATGAACAGTCCCTGTCCGCGCGGCACCTGCGGCAGCTAGGACTGCGCCGCACGGTGGTTGACCAAGTCGCCGGACGAACCGTTACCGCCGCTCAAGAGATGATCCTGGAGCCGTATCAACTCATGGTCCTAGCTCGAAACGTGTAACGCGTAGCAACTGTTTATGCAGCAATAGCAGTGGCGCGAATGTTGTCCAGTAACTGCATAATTCTTTGGATTTGGTCGGCGCTAAAAATCGCATCTGGCCCCTGGGGGGCGATGTCGGTAAAAGGCGATTCGTAGAGGAGACCAATATCGACAATGCCGTGGTCGACAAG
>JBEBXX010000318.1:0-4242 GCA_040391435.1 Aureliella helgolandensis
TATTCATTGTTTTTATTCTGTCTGAGCACATGACGGCGAAAGGTGCACGGTGGCAATAACACTTGCCCGCGTTAGGCCAACGACGAAATTGTCGAAACCAGTGGCATGAATAATGAAATAACTACAAACCCAACGAGGCTGCCGACTACCAGGAGGCTGATGATTGGCAAGCTTGCCCCTAAGCGCGCGCTGCGCAGTTGCGCCACATGGGCGTAGACCGCGGCTAGCTCGTGCAGCACTGGCAAGCATGGACGGCCTGCGGTCCCAGCCGCCAAGGCGTATATGACGGTCTGCGGCAAACGCCCGGTGGGATCGACCGGAGTGTCCGCCACGGCTGCAGCTTTTCGAGCACTATCCGGTTGCAACGCTTCCGCCGTGCGAGCTGCCGCTTCGGCAAAGTAGGCATGACCACTGGCTTTCCCCGCGTAGTGCAAGGCCGCGGGCAGTGGTACGTCGAGCCCCAACAGTTCTGCCAGCGTGCCGGTCAATCGCGACATGGCGCGCAGATTAGCGGTGCTGCCAGCGACCAAGCGACCCAACAGCCGGTTGGTCCCGGCTCGCCTGCGCCACCAGCGCACCGCGGGTATTCCCAATAGACAGCCCACCGCCACATAGACCAGATTCCGTCCGGCGTACATCGTCAGTTGATCGGCCATCCAGAAGGTCAACTTGGTCGGCGCAGGCAAGGTCAGACCAAAATCCTGGAACATTTCGCGGAAGATAGGCAGCACGAATACCGCGCAGAAAATCAACATGCACAGCGTAATGAGCAGCAGCACCAGTGGGTATGTCCACCAGGCTCGCAAAATGCTCCGCGATCGCTGCGCGCAGTAGAGCTGCTCGAGCCAGCGCCGCGCGGGGAGTGAATCAACACTTGGCTCAGATTGACTTGTCAGCAGAGGCAGTAGACTCACCCCATCGGGTCTACCCAAAAACTGTTCGATGCTCAGGTCGCCGCTCAAATGCCGCAGGCGTTGCTCGGTCGCGCTGCGCGCCTTGTCAGCGGGCAGCTCTTGCAAAATTACATCCAGGGTTGGCAGCCACAGATGGCGCCGACTGATGACCTCTGACAGCCGCTGCGCCCATGCACGGTCTTCTAGGTTTTGTTCGTCCAGTCCGCCGACCTGCAGCGGCTCGCCAGCCGCATCCACGCGGCACAGGGCAGTCACCTCTAAACCTTGATCGGCAAGCTGCCGCGCCGCGTGGGCGGCGCTCTCTGCGGTCACCCTGCCGTTAAACGATTCACCTTGGGCAGTGACGGCTTGATAATCAAAGTCCCACATGGGTCACCTCCACGGGCAGCGCCACGCTATAGAGCAGTTCAATCAGCGGTCCGAACACACACAGCGCAATACCCAGCGCTAGCAGGCCTCCCAGCAGCGCACCTGCCACCCCCGTGTTTATGGCTCGGTAATCATCGAGCATGCCCTTGCATGGCGAGTCTATAGCCGGATCTAGGGACAATACAGCGGGGCGCTGCGGAAGGCCTTGCAGTGGCACGCGGCGGTGGCGACCGTACAAGTAGACCGCCCAACTGGCGATCAGTAGCGGAACCACGATGCCCCAGATGGGCACCGCCGCCCGAATCCCTAAGAGGAACTCGAGAGCAATCCCGGGCGAGAGGCGAGCTTGGCGAGCAAACCATAAAAACATCGGCGCAATGAGCAGACTGATGAACATCAGCGCACAATAGCCCACGCCGATCCATATCAGCGGCTGCACCCAGGCCACGCGCAGCCTCCACAATTGCCGACGAGCGCGAAAAGCCATCCGGCTCCAGCTATTGAGCGAGTTAGGATCGCGATCAGAAGTCAACCAAGCCTGGAAGGCGCGTAGATATTGTGGGGCGACACCAACCTCCGACTCCAAAGCGTCCGCCAATGGCCGACCTTCAAGGCTGGCTGCCGCCAAGCGCTGCTCAATGATCAACAGATCTGCGCGCCAAGAATCGATATCCGCTGCCCAACGCCGCTGGCCCAACCAGCCACGATTGCCTCGCTCAAGCTGATCGGCTAGCGGCCCACCGGCCAAGGCCACGCCTGCAGTAGCCACCGACAATAGGTCGGCATGAAAGGCTTTGATATCAGTGAGATTCAGCTCGTGCATACTTCGGTCCCGTGAGCGATACTTCCCCAAACCATCGCCAACGTCGCCCACACTCCCAGCACACAACTAGCTCGAAAGGGCCGGCGACTGCCGCAATGCTTTAAGCGTCAGCGTTCACTCAAGTCGATGCGCGCGCAGCCGAGATTGATCTAAATCTATTTAAAAAAGACAGCTAACCGCTGCTGCTGGGGCACCGCTGGCCAGAGCTACGCCTTCGCGCGGGCTCGATTTCGAACAATTTTCTCAGTTTGGCTCAAGTTTGCTGTGTCGGCAACTAGGCGGGTTTTGGTATCCATGCGACCAGTGCCAAATGCAACTTTCTCTTATCTCGCGACGAAGGAACCAAGGATGGAACCAGTCATAAACGCCGTGGTAGATTGCTCGAGCTTCATGGTGCCGGTCATGGCTGCCTGGGCGATCGTTGCCCTCTATATGCAACGCCAGGACTGCGATTGTACAACCACCCAACTGCTGTACTTCGGCACTCTCTTATTAATCGCGTTTATTACGGTCCGCACGATGGCCACCAACGACAATTACTGGCTGATCCATACCGCGACTCTAGGAATCACGATCGTCGCCGGAGCCATGCGTCGTCCCAGCCATGCCGCGCCACGCTATGTCGCTGATTTGTCGCGCTAGAAACGCTAGAAGATCGCTAGTCTGATTCGCAAGCGAGTTAGATTCAGCACAGCGTCACGTTGACCGCCAAGCCACCGAGACTGGTCTCTTTGTACTTGCTCTGCATATCCAGGCCAGTCTGCCGCATGGTTTCAATAACCTTATCGAGCGACACGCGATGCTTGCCGTCGCCATAGAGCACCGCCAGCCGCGCCGCATTGATAGCCTGTACGGCCCCCATCGTATTGCGCTCGATGCACGGCACCTGAACTAAGCCGGCCACCGGATCGCAGGTTAAGCCTAGATTGTGCTCCATGCCGATCTCAGCGGCGTTCTCGATCTGCTGCGGCGTGCCTCCCATAACTGCGGCCAAGCCAGCGGCGGCCATCGAACAAGCCACGCCGACCTCGCCCTGACACCCCATCTCGGCTGCCGAGAGCGACGCATTGCGTTTGTAGAGCATGCCCACCGCTGCCGCGGTTTTTAGAAAATCGTGCACTCCCTGACGACGCGTCTGAGCGGATTCAGCAGCGGCCAAAAAGCGCGTGTAGTAGGCGCACACCGCCGGGATAATCCCAGCCGCCCCATTGGTGGGCGCGGTGACAACTCGACCGCCGGCTGCATTTTGCTCGTTGACCGCCAACGCAAACAAGCTGACCCAATCCAGACTGTTGAGCGGATCGTTGGTCGGTGTGTTCGAGCTACCGGGGCTGGTCGGGCCGCCCGGGATTGCGCGATCCGCCGGTTGGGCCGTTAGCTTGCGATAGATATCCGGCGCGCGGCGGCGAATCTCCAGACCTCCAGGTAACACCCCTTCGTTGTGACAACCCGCTTCGATGCACGCCTGCATGACACTCCAAATTTCATCTAAACCTTCGGCCAATTCTTGCGGGGTGCGGCAGCAGAGCTCGTTGCGCTCAACCACCTCTGCGATTGTCAATTGCTCTCGCTCACAGATCTCCAGCAATTGCTGTGCAGAGGCGAAATCAAACGGCATTTGATTCTTAGGTCGGTCCTGTGCGGGCTGTGGAGAATTCGGCGCACCGCTGGACATGTCATCGGCGGACAGCACAAAACCGCCACCAATGGAAAAATACTCGCGCGACAGGAGTTCATGCCCCGCGCCATCCCAGGCCGAGCAGCGCAAGCCATTGGGATGCTGCGGCAGGAAGACCGAGCGGTGCAATTGCAGATCTTTGGTCAAGTCGAAGGAGATTGGGTACTGGCCCAGCCAACTCAGTTCGCCCGTCTGACTAACACGCTCAAACAGCGGATTGATAGCCGCCGGATCTACGGTGCGCGGATGTTCGCCGCTCAGACCAGCCATGACTGCGCGATCGGTACGGTGCCCTAGTCCAGTGAGCGCCAACGAGCCGAACAGTTCGACTTGCAGTCGAGCCACTTTGTCTGGCGGCTGAGACTGTTGCTTCAGAAAGCCAGCCAAAGACTCGACGAACTGTAGCGCGGCTAGCATCGGCCCGACCGTATGCGAGCTACTGGGACCGACGCCAATTT
>JBEBXX010000319.1:0-4238 GCA_040391435.1 Aureliella helgolandensis
GCGAGCACACGCGTCGGGGCCGCAGCTTGATGATGTGCTCGCGCGACGAGGGCGCGACATGGACTGAGCCCCGCGAGACTCCCTGGGGGCTTAGCGGAGATCGGCATATGGGAGTTCAAACCGACGACGGACGGCTCGTCGTGGCCTTTCGCGACATGGCACCAGGCAGTAGCACGCGCGGACATTTTGTCGCTTGGGTCGGCAGCTACGACGACATCCAACGCGGCGACGGAGGAGCGTATCGCGTCAAGCTGCTGCATAATTACGCCGAGCGTGTCACCGATTGTGGCTACCCTGGCGTAGAGTTGCTACCGGATGGTACGATCGTGGCCACGACCTACGTCAAATACCGTCCCGGCCCCGAGAAGCATTCGGTTGTCTGTACGCGTTTCAAGCTGGACGAGCTCGACCGGCTAACCAATCCCGCAGTGGAACCCGCAGTGGAACCCGCAGTGGACCCCGCAGTGGACCCCGCGGCGGCTAGCCAACTGCTGCGACGGGCCGACCAATTGCTGAGTCGAGAGCAGTATGCGCGGGCGGCCGACAAGGCATCGGCCGCCGCACGACTGGCAGGCGATTCTCCGCAACTGCTGCAGTTAGCCGCTGAAGTGCTTTTCCGCGCGGGCGCTGCAGAGGAAAGCTTGCCGATTTTTGACCGCGCGATCGAACTACTTCCCGAATCGGCAGCCTTTAATTGGCAACGCGGCATCGCGCTCAGTAGCTGCGGGCAGTTCGCCGCCGGAGCAGAGCAATTCGAAACGCACCACAGGGTCAATCCGGACGATGTGGAGAATTCAGCATGGTACTTCCTGTGCGTTGCTAAATCGCAGGGTTTACAAGCTGCGCGGAGAACAGTGATCCCGAGTCGGGGCGACGGGCGGCAGCCGATGATGAGCGTATTGGAGATGCTGCAGCAAAAGATAGAACCCGCACAAGTCCTCCAGGCGGCGCGCGATAACACGTCGCCGGGGCCGCAGCGACAGCGCGCGGAATTCTATGCGGCCTTATACGTTGGTCTGTATTACGACGCCTTAGGAGACAGTCAACAGGCGACCGCTTATTTAAGAAAGAGTTTAGCGGCCGGCGACGTGGGTTATATGGTTGATGCGGCGCGGGTCTATCTGGCCGAGCGGCTGACGCAGCAGGACAGCTCGCCACCCCACCCGTCAAAGTAGGGCTTTCTAAGAATTCTTTCCGCAATCCGCGCAACCGCGCAATTTGTAATGTAGTGTTTCGCAGCAAGTTTCCCCACCCGGGTAAAACTTGTCGGACTGGCACTAGGTTGTACACAATTGCTCTGCAGGACTGCATTTTATGAAGACTCTTAATCAGCCCACGCGTACGCCGGAACAGACCAAGGCAGACGAATTCGATCAGGTGAAGCGCCGCATTCACAATAAACTGGTCGACAAGTTGGATTTGAGCCGCATCGGCGATATGAAAGGCGAACAGCTCCGCCGCGAAATTCGCTTAGTCGTCGAGCATTTGTGCGACGCCGAAAATACGCTGCTCAATCGCGGCGAGCGCGATCGCATTATCGAGGAGGTCCTCGACGAGACGTTTGGTCTAGGTCCACTCGAGCTGCTGCTCAAGGATTCGTCGATCAGCGACATCATGATCAACGGGCCGAAGAGCATCTTTGTTGAACGCAACGGACGACTGGAAAAGACCTCGGTCGAATTTCGCGACAATACTCACCTGATGCAGATCATCGATCGCATTGTCTCCAAAGTGGGCCGACGAGTTGACGAGACATCGCCCATGGTCGACGCACGCTTGGAAGATGGTTCACGGGTCAATGCGATCATTCCACCGCTGGCACTCGATGGTGCCTGCGTCTCGATTCGCCGCTTTGGTTCCAACCCACTCAAGCTGGAAGACTTACTGAACTACAAAGCCTTGACGCCCGAGATGGTGATGCTGCTCGAGGGCTGCATCAAGGCGCGCTTGAACATGATCATCTGCGGCGGTACCGGATCCGGTAAAACCACGCTGCTCAATACGCTCAGCAGTTTCATTCCTAACGACCAGCGGATCGTGACGATCGAGGACGCGGCTGAGCTGCAACTGCAACAGGATCACGTCGTGCGTCTGGAAACTCGCCCACGCAACATCGAAGGCAATGGAGCGGTAACCGCTACCGACCTAGTCAAAAACGCTCTGCGGATGCGACCCGAGCGGATCATCATTGGCGAATGTCGCGGGGGTGAAACGCTGGACATGTTGCAAGCCATGAACACCGGCCACGATGGTTCATTGACGACGATTCACGCCAACAATCCGCGTGACGGTGTTGCGCGTCTCGAGACGCTGGTCATGATGGCCGGGTATGACCTGCCAATCAAGGCGATTCGCCAACAGCTATCCAGCGCCGTGAACGTGATCATACAGGCCAACCGCCTGCAGGGTGGCCCGCGGCGCGTGACACATATAACTGAAATCACTGGCATGGAGCAGGATACCGTGGTCATGCAGGACATTTTCAAGTTTGTGCAGGACGGCATCGACCCCGAAGGCCGCGCGCATGGACATTTTGAGTGCACGGGTGTCCGCCCAAGCTTCATGCACCGCTTGGAATCGGCCGGAGTGCGATTGCCCGCTAGCGCATTTCGCCAACGCAGGATTATGGACGCCTAATCCAGACTGCGTGGATCGAAATGCAAACTAACCCGAAGAGTCTAACATGCTTCCACTTGTAATTGTTATCGCCGTTGGAATCGGTGTCACTGCGCTGGTCGCCGGTGCGGCATTGGCCCTCCAGCCAGCCTCCGACAACACGGCTGAGAGCCGCTTATTGTTGTTGACCAGTGCCAAGCGAGGAGCCGGTGACCGCGAAGAGGCGAGCCTGCTGACCAGCAATTCCCTGGATGACACCAAAACGCGGGCCGATGAGTTCCTAGCGCACTTTGGCAACATCGAACGCTTGATGGATCAAGCCAATGTGGAGCTGACGGGAGCGAAATTTTTGACTATCTGTGTGAGCTGCGCGGCGGCCGGAGCGGTGGTTTGCCTGGTTACCCCCACACCTAAATACCTGCTCCCAATCTTTGCCATTACAACCGGCATATTGCCGCTGCTGTGGCTTTTGCAGAAACGCAAGAAACGCATCAAACGCTTCAATGAACAACTTCCCGAAGCCCTCGAGTTGCTCAGTCGATCGCTGCGCGCCGGCCACTCGTTGGCCGCCGGCTTCGGGCTGATTTCCAGCGAGATGCAAGATCCGATCGGCAGCGAATTTGGCCGCGCTTTCGAAGAGCAGAATCTGGGTATTACGCTCGAGGAAGCTCTGGAAGGAATGACCGAACGCGTACCCAATATGGATTTGCGTTTCTTTGCGACGGCGGTCATGTTACAGCGTCAAACCGGCGGTGATTTGGCCGAAATCCTAGACAAGATCGGAACTTTGATCCGCGACCGCTTCAAATTGGCCGGCGCTATTCAAGCCTTGACCGGTGAAGGACGCCTGTCGGGTGTCGTACTGCTGGGACTGCCACCGACCCTCTTCGTAGTCATGCTGTATCTGAACAATGACTACGCCATGGTGTTGATGCGCGATGAGACCGGACGCATGCTGATGGGAGTAGCCCTGGTGATGCAGTTCCTGGGCGCTTTGGTTATTCGTAAGATCATTAATATCAGGGTCTAAGTCATGCTGCTCGCCTACGTATCTAACGCAGTTATATTGCCGTTTGCCGTCTTCATAGCCATCGGAGCCATAGCCTGGTTTGTTCTGGGCTACATGTTTTCGCCTGAAGAGGATCGCGCCGAACAGCGTTTAACCGAACTGAGCGATCCACGAGCTCGCAGCATTCGGGGCAATAAAAAAGGGGAAGCCTTCCAACGCGTGCTCACCAGAAGCGCACCGAAGTTGGCCAAGTCGTTGACGCCGACCAATGAGAAGGAGATGAGCAAGCTGCGCCAGTCGCTGGTCGAGGCTGGTTTCCGAAGTGAGACGGCACCTATTACCTATCTGGCTCTACGAGCCATTATCGCTTTGGTCTTCCTGGCCATCGGCGGCGGCGGTTCGCTGCTGGTCTACGGCTTCACCAGCGCAGCCGCGATTCGCACATTCATGATCGGTGCGGCCGGTTTTTACCTACCGATTTTGGTGCTCAACCAGCTTTCGCGGCGCCGCAAACTGCAGATCTTCTATGGCCTGCCCGATGCCCTTGACCTAATGGTCGTGTGCGTGGAGGCTGGACTGGGCCTGGACCAAGCCATGCGGCGAGTGGCCACAG
>JBEBXX010000320.1:0-4238 GCA_040391435.1 Aureliella helgolandensis
CAGCCCAATTCCAGCGGCAATACATCGCGCGACACGTGGAATCGTCCGTGGGCAACCTAGCCGCGGCGGCCAAACAACAGGGGCTGCACCGCTCTAATCTTTACCGCAAAATGCAGCAACTGGGCATGAGCGAGTAGGTCAAAGTGGCCTATAATTGAAGGCACAAGGCCGTTCCGAGTGTGAATTTAGCGTGGTTTCGGCCGCCCGTGAGCATTGGTGGCTGCGTGGGCATTATCGCAGAAATTTAGGGAGTAGATCGATAAGTATGAAACGGAACTCATGTCCAGCCTGGCAACTTGCTTATCATTTTCCGCGGCGGTTTGCTGTTCAGCCCCGCACAGCGGGCAACACGCTCCCTTCAGTCAGGGCCTGCCTGCTTGTGCTATGCAGCGCCTGCTGGCTGCACCCCGCCGCGACCGCTCAAGAGACTGCGGTTGAGGCCACCACCGCGGCTGAGCCGGCCGAGCAGCTAGAAACGCCCCCCGCGCCCACTCGCCCCGAGCCGCGCGGCGCTACAGATGCCGGCGCTACAGATGCCGGCGCTACAGATGCCGGCGCTACAGATGCCAGCGTTGCAGATGGCGGTGTGGATGCCTCCGCGGCGAACCCGAAGCATTCAGAGCAGCCAGCACAGCCCTCGGTTAGCAAGTCCAGCTTGGCCCCTGCCCTGGCTCTCTCGCGGGCTTTCCGTGAATCGGCTCAAAAAGCTCTCCCTACCGTGGTGACCGTCTTCTGCCGCACCAAGGACGCAAGCGCTGCCAATCCGGTGCTGGGCATCATTGGCGGCGAACGTGCTCAAAAGTTTGATAGCGTTGGTTCGGGAGTGATCATTAGCGGCGATGGGCTGATACTTACCAATCACCACGTCGTGGCCGACGCCGAGGTAATTGAAGTTCGCCTGCAGGATGGACGACAATTCCGCGCAGAGAACCCCAAGTCGGATCCGCAGAGCGATGTGGCGATTGTCAAAATCAACGTTCGCGAGGAGCTGCCTGCGGCCGAGATCGGCAAATCGGATGACCTCCACGTAGGCGACTGGGTGATGGCCATCGGCAGCCCCTTTATGATTGAATCCTCGGTCAGTGCGGGGATCATCAGCGGCACCGGCCGCTACCAGACGCTGTCGCGCGATGTCAAAGGCCAGTTTCTGCAGACCGATGCGGCGATCAATCCGGGAAACTCTGGCGGTCCGCTGCTGGACTTGGATGGGCGCGTAGTTGGGATCAACACGGCCATTTCTTCGCGCACGGGAGGCTTTGAGGGAATTGGCTTTGCTATTCCCATCGATCGCGCCATGTGGATCAAGAGCGAGCTGGCGGAGTACGGCACCGTCCGCCGCGGCTATGCGGGCCTGCGTGCTTCGAGCGTGCCATACGAGCTTGCTCGCAAGCTAGATCTTCCCGAGAACTCGGGCACGATGGTCAACAGCGTGGTGTTTGATCGCCCGGCCGCCAAGGCCGGACTGCTGCCGGGAGACGTGATTATCAATCTTGCCGGGGCGCGCGTGCAGTCCAACGCTAGTTTTGCTGAACTAGTGCAGCAGTCGCCCATTGGGCAACCACTGCCCATCACGGTCATTCGAGATGGCGAGCGCGTCGAGTTGCAGTTGGAACTGGTCGCCGACCCTCGCAATTGATTTTAGAGTTCATGGATAAGGTAGGAATTTGATGACGGGATTCAAAAGCTGCGTTTGGCTGAGCTCATTTATCGGCTGGAGCATCGGCTGGAGCTTGGTATGGGTGGCGACCCCGCCGGCCTTCGCTCAGTTTCCCAACATGGCACAGAACGAAGCTCCGGACGAAGTTTTTCTGCTCGCCCCGCGTCCGCTTCTACGTCTGCTGCAGGAGGGGAAGACCGCCTTCCAGGAGGAGCGCTGGGCCGAGGGCATTACAGCTTTGTCCGCGCTGCTCTGGTCGCAGGACGATACCCTGCCGGCGGATCTTAGGGGACAAGACTTTTTCATCGAGCCTCCGTTGGCCGGGCTGCTCACTAAGAGCATTAAAAGTGAAGCAATCCGTCTCTTGAGCGAACTGCCCGCTGAGGGGCGGCGGACGCTAGAGGTCCAGTTTGGTGTGACCGCTCGACGCGAGTTGTCGGCAGCCATCGCCGCGGGGGACTTCGAGCGCATAGGGTCGGTCGCCCGCAAGTACTTACATACCGAAGCTGGCTACGATGCGCAGGCCCTGCTGGCCCAATATAAGCTGACCCAGGGCCATCCTCTGGCCGCCGCCGGACTGTTGCAAAATCTGCTCGAGTATCCCGCCGCGCGGCAGCGCTATGGCGCCAGCTTGGCACTGGCCACCGCCCGCGCGCTACGCTCGGCCGGTGACCTCACCGCCGCAGCTAGCTCACTCAAGCTGGCCGCGGGCTATTTCCCGGGAGCAAGCCTAACCATCGCTGGCCAGCAAGTTCCACTGGAGCCCTCGACCAACTGGCTGGAGATCCTCTCGCGCGACGCAGCCCAGGAGCAGCCGATCGTAAACACGGCGGCTGGAAACGCCTGGACCGTCGCCGGCGGGTCGCCCGAGCGGAACGCAACCTCGCAGCTCAGCATGCCTCTCCCAACCGAACGCTGGGTCAGGGAGATCCACAGCAGCTTGCCTGAAAAACAGGCGATTGAACGCCAAGCCCAAGTCGAAGACCAAAAGGGCCGCGTACTGCTTCCCAAATTTGAATTGCGGATGATCGGCGACCTCGTGCTCACCAAGACCACGGACGCTTCGCTGCTGGCTATTGATTTTGGCACGGGCGTTATCAAGTGGCCGCTCTATTTCCACAATGCCCCCGTGCAGCTCAGCAATCTGCCCTATGCCGAATCTGGGGGCAACGCGCCGCTGTCCGACGAACTGCAAAATCGCGTGTGGGGCAGCTCGGCCTTTGGCAAGTTCAGTTGCGATGCGGAGCGACTGTATTTTGTCAGCGGCTCGGCCGACCATATCCTGAGCGACGAATCGATGTTTAAGGTGGACGAAGGGGCGCAGGATAGCAACTTCTTAGAAGGCGCTAGTCTGCAAGCTCAAGGTGCTATTCAGTGGCGGATTGGTGGTAGCAACGGAACGGACGAACCGCAACTGGCTGGCGCGTATTTCCTCGGTCCACCGCTGCCATACGAAGGGGAGCTGTACTGCGTGATCGATGTGCGCGGTGAGACCAAACTGGTCGTGCTCGACGCTTCCACTGGCAAGCTGAATTGGAAGCAGCAGTTGGTGCAGTCGTCCAATCCACTTTTGCGGACCGACACCGAACGCCGCAGTCAAGCCCTGTCGCCGACGATCGCCGATGGAGTCATCTTGTGCCCGACTGGAGTGGGAGCCATTGTGGCCGTCGATCTCATGTCACACGGCTTGCGCTGGGGAGCGACTTATAACACGCATCGCAGCAACGCCAACCTGACCTTCCGCCAACGTGGAGCATTTGGCCAAGGCCCCGAGTTCTCGGCTGCCGAGCGTCGTTGGCAGGAACCGGCTTTGATCGCCCACTCGGGCGTAGTGGCAGTCAGCCCGCCTGAGTCGGACGAATTGTTCTGCCGAGACATCTCCAGCGGTGCGCTGCGCCTGGCACCCCAGCGCCGCAATGCCTTTCGCTATATCGCTGGCTTGCGAAATAATCGCCTATTCGTCGTGGGCGAAAGGCAAGCCGTGGCGATCGACCTGGACAGTGAACGCCCCGTCTGGCAGCGGGAATTCCCGAAAGGTCTGACGCTGGCTGGCAAAGGGCTGTGGCAGTCTGACAGCTTGCTGATTCCACTGACCGACAATCGATTGATTCGGGTCAGCACCGACGACGGCAGCGTGCTGGAAACGGCCCACGTGGCTCAGCCGTTGGGAAACCTCTTTGCCTACAAGGACCAACTGCTGTCTGTTAGTGCGTCAGCCGTGACGGCTTACTATACCCGCGATGCATTGACCGCGCAGGTGGCCGAGCGTCTAGCTGCGGACCCCAATGATACGTGGGCATTGAATCAACAATCGCAGCTTGCATTGTCGCAAGGCAATCTAGCAGGGGCCCTGCGGTCGCTGGAGAAATCTTACGCGCTAGACCCGAGCAGCGCAGATACCCGGTACCTGTTGGTCGATCTGTTATTAGATGGCCTAGTAGCAGATTTCGCCACTTTTGAGAACTTGGCCCACAAGTACGCCGACATCGTCGAGATCGGTCCGCAACGCTTTCGCTTCCTACAGCAACTCGCCCTGGGACAGCTCCGCTCGGGCCAATATTTGGACGCCTTCAAACGCTTG
>JBEBXX010000321.1:0-4226 GCA_040391435.1 Aureliella helgolandensis
AGTGCGGCCGTGGCTCGCGACACCCCCGTTCGCAATTTGGCTGACCCCGATGTCACCACTCCCGACATGGCTGCCTCGAGCGCGGCGAGTGCCGAGGCGGGTCCCTCAGCGGCCTCGCCGGCTGACGACGATCCAGCCGCAATCTTCGAACACTGGAAGCCACTGTTTGCGATGGCCGTCGGCGTTTTTGTAGTTCTGTCGCTGATGATCGGCTTGAAGGTCCACGCCTTCGTGGCCTTGATCCTGGGTGCCCTGGCGATCAGTTGTTTCATTCCGCTGGATGTGGTGGGTTTCGTAAAGTCTCCCGAGCCGCATGTGATTCGCTCCGAAGACGGATCGCCGGTGCAGATCGTCAATCGCGTGACCACCTCGCTTGGCAGCGCCGTGGCAGGCATTGGGATTTTGATCGCCATGGCGGCCATCATCGGCAAGTGCATGTTGGTCAGTGGTGCGGCGGATCGGATTGTCAAATCTTCACTCAAGGTGTTAGGTGAAAAGCGAGCTTCGCTGGCGCTGATGGTCAGCGGCTTTGTCTTGTCGATCCCGGTGTTTTTCGATACCGTGTTTTATCTGCTCGTCCCCCTGGCCCGCGGGCTGTATCGCAACACGGGCAAAAACTATGTGCTCTATCTAGGTGCCATCGCCGCCGGGGGAGCCATCACGCATACGCTGGTACCTCCCACTCCCGGGCCGCTACTGGTGGCTAGCGCCCTCAAGGTCGATATTGGTCTGGCCATGCTCATCGGACTGGTGGTGGGTGCGCCGTCGTCAGTCATCGGCCTGGTCGCCGCGGCTTGGCTCAATCGCCGCATGCCGATTGCCATGCGTCCCATGCCGGGCGGCAGTATCAACTCTCCCGAGGTTCACGGCTTTTCCGTGCTGCCGTCGCTGGGAGCCGCGTTGGTCCCCGTGCTGCTCCCTGTGGTGTTAATCACGGTCGACACCGTCTACAAAGCCTCGCTGGGAGACAACCCGACCGCGGCTCAGTTGCACTGGCGCGGCTGGCTGGGGCTAGTTGGTGACGCCAACTTCGCGATGGTGCTGGCTGCCCTATTCGCAATCTTTTTATGCTGGAAAGTGCAGGGTCACTCGCTGCAGCAATTGGCCGACCACGTGGAAGACGCGTTGCTCAGCGGCGGAGTGATTATCTTGATCACTGCGGCCGGGGGTGCATTTGGTTCGCTGCTGGCCATGACAGAGATTCAGAAATTGATCGAAGCCTGGTTTGCCAACGGCCACAGTAGCGGCATGGTCGTGATTTTGGTGGCTTATAGCCTGGCGGCTATTCTCAAGGTCGCACAGGGCTCAAGCACGGTGGCCATGATCGTCGCCTCGTCGCTGGTAGCCTCGATCGCGCTGCCGCTGGCAGCGGCTGGCACGCTCGGCTTTCACATCGCCTATCTCGTGCCGGTGATTGGCTCCGGGTCGCTGATGTGCAGTTGGATGAACGACTCGGGTTTCTGGGTCTTCGCCAAAATGGGCGTGTTGACAGAAGGTGAAACATTGCGAAGCTGGACGGTATTGCTAAGCATCCTCAGCGTGGCAGGCCTGCTGATGACACTGATCTGCGTGGCCGTGGTCCCCTTTCCAGTTTAACCGCGATGGAACATTGACCGCGATGAAACCCAGCGACTCGTTTACCCAGCGTCCACTGCGCAATACGCTCTCGGTGTGCCTGTACATCGCCTTTGTCGTGGGCGTCAGCGCTGGCCTATTGTTCCTCAACGCACTGCTGTGTCTGACCATTTATGCCGCAGTTCCCAAGCCGCGAAGCGAGCCGCTGGCACTGCAGTTGGGCCAGGTGTTCTTTTTCGTCGCGCCGATTCTATTGCTGTTGGTGCAGTGGAATCTGCTCGATCGACTTCAGCGTTTATTTGATAGACACGGTTGACAATGACTGAGATTTATTTGATTCGACACGGCCAATCGGCCAACAATGCACTAAGCGAAGAGCAGCGCGTTTGCGATCCGGGATTGACCGACATCGGGCAGCAGCAGGCAGCCGCACTGGCGGCTTGGTTCGCGGCGCACCCGGTCGACTATCTCTACTGCAGCCCGTTCCTGCGGGCTCTAGAAACCGCTCGACCACTAGCGGATACCAAACGCTTGCCCGTCCAAGTGCGCAGCGATATCTTTGAGCTGGGGGGCTGCTATAGCGGGCACGAAGTGGGGAAAAAGCGCGGCGAACCGGGCCTAGGACTCAGCCAGCTCCGGGCTGCCTATCCCACCTGGCAAATCGACTCGTCCATCGCCGAGACCGGATGGTGGGGACGCGATTTCGAAACCTGGGAGCAGGCCACCGCCCGCGCCGCCAGCGTGGCCCAGTGGATGACCAGCCAACTAACCTCACTCACAGGCATCCATGTGCTCGTGATTCATGCGGATTTCAAGCGGCTGTTGCTAGAGGCGATGTTTAGCCAGTCGCAACTGGCCGCCCAGCACATCGATCTAGCCAGCGTAGCGCTGTACAACACGGGCATCTCTTACATCGAATTCGAGCAGGGACAATGGTCGCTGGGTGGCTTCAATTCCACCGAGCACCTGCCGAGCAAGCTGATCACTCCCAACGCCGCCGCGCCGCAACTCGCCGTGGACGGCGCGTCGCAATTTTAAAGCGGACGGTGCGTCGTAATTTTAAAGCGGTTGGATGAGAGTTCCAGCGGCATCGCGGCTGAACGCTAGCGCCCCCGCGCAATCGAGTGGCACAGGCTGCGGGGCGTCACGAACTGCGCAAACTCATCCTCTAGCTCCATCAGTTGCACATCCATCCAGTCGTCCAGCAGCGCAACTTGTGCGGCTGGTAGCTTCTCCTGCAGCCAATTCCAATTGGGCTCTGTTTGTTCTATTGGGCTCGCACCGGAGGAATCGTTAGTGCCAGTCATGATTGGGCCTCGAAATGTTAGATGGGCCAATGAGTGTTCGGTAAGGCTCAGTTAACCATCTGGATGAAATTTTAGCTATCCACTTACTTAGACGAGCTAGGTCGCAGAAAGTTCACAGCAGAATCGGTGCCAAAACCAGAAAAAGCTGTCGTTTTAGGCTTAAAGCCCTGGCCTGATAGGCTTTAACTCAGTTTAGGTGCAGGGCTGCCGACGCGAGCATGCTGCCAAAAAGCACGCCCGGATGCGCTTTTCGACACTCGCTGTAGTTTTTTAGGAAGTTTTTCAGCCAGTTTGCCAAGATCGGTGCGGCAGCCACGAATTAGACCGTATGGACAGCAGAGCTTCACTGGAAGCAGTGTGCCAGTGGTAACTGCACGTGGGAAGCTGAACCGTACACATCGACAGGCCAGCCGACTGATGTCGAGGATGCGACACAGACAGCTTAGTTAATGGCCCTTGAGGGCCGGAGGAAAAATGATGTTCAAGAAGCTAGCGATGGTGGGAATCTTGGGATCGGTGGGAGCCGCAACGCTCTTAGCCACCGGTGCCTGGAGCTATGTCAAAACTGGCGTCCACACCGCCAGCCAATCGGTCCGCGACAGCGTGCCGATCGAATGGGAGATCAAGCGCGCACGCGATATGATCTGCGACCTGAAACCTGAAATCCAACGCAACGCGGAAATTGTCGCCCGCGAAGAGGTGGCCGTTAAACGGCTCAACCAGGAGATCAGCAAGAAGGAGACATTGTTGTCCAAGGCGCGGCATGAGATCATGCGTCTGAAGGAGGATCTGGAGGGTGCCGGCCAGTCTGGCCCGGTGCACTTCACCTATGCCGGTCGCAACTACAGCGAGTCACAGGTCCGCGAGGATCTGTCCAATCGCTTCAAGCAGTTCCAAGTCCATGAGCAAACCGCCGATAAGCTCAAGAATGTGCTGGCAGCCCGCGAGCGCAATCTCGATGCTTCACGCCGCAAACTCGATGGCATGTTGGTAGCCAAGCGCGAATTGGAAGTGGAGATCGAGAACATCCAAGCCCGCTTGACTCTCGTAGAGGTTGCACAGACCACTTCCGCAGTCGCACTAGACGACAGTCGCTTGAGCAATACCCGCCAGTTGATCGATGACATCGGCACGCGGATCGACGTGGCCGAACGCATGATTGCCAGCGAAGGGGCCTTGCAAGGCGCGATCGAGTTGGACGAAACCACTTCGCCCGAGTTGATCGATCAAATCAGCGATTACTTTGGTGCCGGTCGCAGCGAAGTCGAAGACCTAGTCAGCTCCGGGCAATAACGCCGGGCAATAACGCCGGGCAATAACGCCGGGCAATAACGCTGGGTAGTA
>JBEBXX010000322.1:0-4225 GCA_040391435.1 Aureliella helgolandensis
GGTTCCCGAAGAAAATAGAATATTGAGCGCCGCCGATGGCTCCTGGACGACAGCCGACTCCGACTGCACATCGCTCAAGAATTCGTGCCAGCGGCAATCCTCGTCGCGAATCTCAGTGGCCTGGTCGTCACCGATCACAATCGCCGGCGGCGCGGCCGCCTCTTTCACGATGGCGTACAATGCATGCGACTTGCCACCGCGGCGAATCACGTCCTGCGTAAATATCCCGACCGCGCCCGACAGCTCGAGACGTTTGGCGACCTCCTTGGGACGAAAGCTGTCTGCGATGCTGACAACCGCGCAGCCGGCCCACACAATGCCCAAATAGATCGCCACGCACTCGGGCGTCATGGGCATCATAATGGCTAGCGCATCGCCAGGCTTGAAGCCACGCGCAGCGAGCCCCGCAGCCACGCGCGCCGACAGCGATTTCAATTCGCCTACCGTGATTACCGACAATTCGCTCCCCTCGCCGCGGGACACGATCGCTGGTGAGTCCGCGGGTGCAGAAAAGCAGCTTTCAACGATATTCATCTTCGCGCCAGGAAACCAACTCGGCGATTCCACTCCACCGGACAAATCGAGCACGCGTTCGTAGGGCTGCCGGAATCGAATCCCCAAACGCTCGACCACAGCCGCCCAGTAGCCTTCAGGCTGCTGCACGGACCAAGCATGGAGCTCAGCATACGAGTCGACCGCCGCGTGCTGCATCAACCAAGCCACGTTGGTACCGATCAGCGATTCGGGAGTTGGGGTCCACACGCCATCGGAAGTTGCATTAACAGTTTTCATCACGGACGCTCCACAACTACGGCACAACCCATTCCACCTCCAACGCACAACGCGGCCAAGCCTCGACGCGGGCGGCGGTGCGCCAGATGCACCAGCAGCCGCGCCCCGCTGGCACCGATCGGATGCCCTAGAGCGATCGCGCCGCCATCGGGGTTCACCTTAGCCTCGTCCAGTCCCAGCTCTTTAATGCAGGCCAGTGACTGGGCGGCAAAGGCTTCGTTCAATTCGATCATATCGAAATCTCGCGCATCGACGCCCAACTTGCGCACCGCATGGACTGGTCCCATGCCCATCAGCGAGGGTTCGCAGCCGGCAGCGGTGGCCGCGGTTAGCACCATCATCGGCTGCAACCCGCACTGGCGGCCGAACTGTTCGTCACACAGCAGCAGCAGCGCTGCGCCATCGTTGATCCCTGAAGCATTGCCCGCCGTCACCGTGCCATCTTTCTTGAACATAGGTGCCAGTGATGCCAGCTTCTCAAGCGTCGTGTCGGGGCGCGGGTGCTCGCCGTGCTGCAGCTCCGGCATAGCGACAATCTCAGCCTGGAAGTGCCCTGCCTGGTGAGCCGCAGCACATCGACGCTGGCTACTGGCCGCAAAACGGTCCTGGGACTCTCGCGACACGCTGTGCAAATGCGCCACGCGTTCCGCAGTCAGTCCCATGTGCTCGCCGCTGAAAGCGTCGGTCAACCCATCGCGCAACAAACTGTCGACCAGCACGCCGTCGCCGAGTTTGTAGCCGCTGCGAGCACGCGGCAAAACATACGGTGCGTTGGACATCGACTCCGTTCCGCCACACAGCACCATCCGAGCTGAACCATGCTCGATCGACTGCGCCGCGAGCATGACCGCCTGCATGCCAGAGGCGCACATCATATTGACGGTAAATGCGGGGACTTCCACCGGCAACCCCAGCCCAATGCCGACTTGCCGAGCGACATTCATGCCCAGCCCCGCGCCGAGCACATTTCCAAGGATGACGGAATCTATCTGGCTAGGTTCCACGTCGGCGATCACCTCGCGTCCAGCCGCAACCGCCAAATCAACTGCGGAATGTTTGGCCAACGCCCCGAGCAATCGCCCCTGAGGCGTACGTTTTGCCGCTACGATCCACACGGTCCTATTGCGGTTTGTCAACTTTTCTCTCACTCACCCACTCGTGTTTCTGTATTTACCATTCCGCCATGCGGCGCGTTGGCTTCTCCGAGCACGTTGGAATCCTGGCAAGTGAGCAGCATACTCGGTGATTCGCCCCAGTAAAAGGACATCGGACAAGGCGCGCGCGCGTGCGCTGGACTGAAGATGCTATTGGTTGGCGACCAACATGGTCGTCTCCAGCCAGCTTTGCCAGTGCGATAGCTCAGCCTCGCTGAGCGTTGGATCCGAGGTGTGCGGCAGACGAATGCGGCTGTTCCCCTCGCTCCAAGCCAAACTCGTCTCCAAAATGCCACTGTCGTCCACTTCCATCCGCAGTTGAAGCGGCTGGCCGGGGCCGCGCTGCGGAAACAATTCATCGGGGTTGACTTTGCCCAGCGCGAGCCAGTGAGAGCTCCCCTGGCTACTGCTCTCGATGATCTGAAGAGGTGGAAACGAATTAGCCGGTGTGCTGCCCGCCAGTGAGCTGGGACGCAGAGTGCGAGTCAGCGATGCAGGTACAGCCGTTGAGCGCTCCAACAGCACGCGTGGCACCGCCTTGCCAGTGGCAGGATCAGCGACTAGCAAGGCTACGTCGTAGGCCATGCAACTGATGCCTCGCGGCAGCAGCCCGGCGGGCCCACCCAATGCGTTAAAATGCTGGGACTGGATGGCTCCGCCGCGCGCAAAATCCGCCTTCTCTAATTCGGTTACACCCGCACGGTGCGGCACACAACGCTTTACCAACTGCTGAATGGGCCCAATCTTCATCAGCCCACCGGCCAAGAGGATATGATCGATCTCCCCCACATCGGTCTTGGCCTGGGCGCAGGCTTGACTGATGGTGTCTGCAATGGCCTGGCATAGCTCGGGCGCGATTTTCACTAGGCCTTCCTGTGTAATCGTCTGTTCGATCGACGCACCGGACCATTCGAAGCGAACCTCGACGCGTGAGCTGCGGGTAAGGCGGTCCAGGGCGAGCTCAACGGTGCGGTGCAGTCGAGTAGCGGCGGCCAGATCGTCTTTGACCGAGCGGCCTGTCAACTCTTTCAAACGCCCGACGAAATACTCGGTCAAGCGACTTTGCCAGCGCAGGCTGCCGAGCTTCCAACTCCCAAACACCCCCAACTGTCTGACCTCTAGACCGCTAGCATGCAGCACACTGGCCTCCAGTCCGGTACCGCCGAGATGCACAAACAACAGCTTGGAATCTACGGCCGCCTGCGTGCCGGAGATCGTGGACAAGCGAGAATTCACATCCAGCCACGACAGGGCAGCCGCGACCGGCTTATCTAGCAACTGGATCAAGCGAATGCCCGCGATGCGACAGGCGTTGCAAATCGCTCGGCGGTGCATTTGATCGTAGCACCCCGGAACCGTCACGATGGCGTGCTGACTGCCGTCGGTGGCGCGATTGGCACTGCCCATCAATTGCCGCAACACGGCAGCCAACAGCACTTCGGGAGGCGTCTTCTGGCCCGCCAATTGAAAGTTCACCTGCTCCATCCCAATCCACCGCTGCAAGCTATGAATCACCTGGTCGGGATGGCTCTGCCGCAAAGTCTGCGCGGCGGCACCGATTTTGATTTCCGAGCCTGCGCTCCACAGCATGTTTCGCAAATGCTGCATGTTGCCATCCGCCTGGGGAATGATCTGGGGCCCCTGGTCGGGATCGAAGTAGGCAACGGTCGAAACCAGCATACCCAAATCGATAGCAACCACCTGTGATTTCCTGGCCAGCGTTGAATGCCCCAGCATATCGCTGGTCGGCTGCTCGCCAGCCAAGCGGCTGATATCGCGCGAGAGCAGCCCGGGTCGCGCGGTGACTGTTGCTAGGTTCAGCCCTGCGATATCGTCAAGCAATGCTTCAGCCGAGGCATAGCGGTCAGCCGGCGCTTTGGCGACCAGTTTTTGAAATATGGAATCGAGCCGCAGGTCGACATCGCGACGAACCACATACAGCGGGTCCGGTTTTTGGCGCAGTTGAGCTACCGCTACCTGCATCTTTTCTCCGCTAAACATCGGCCGGCCAGTGAGCAGATAAAACAGTGTGGCCCCCAGTGAATACAGATCGCTGCGACCATCCACTCGCTCCGCGTTTTCAATCTGCTCTGGCGACATATACTCGGGAGTACCCATGAAGATTTTGCGGTTGGCCAGCGATTGCGGCGAGTTGCCCAAGCGAGCTAAGCCAAAATCGAGAATCTTCAGAGTTCCATCGTCGGTCAACATGAGATTGCTGGGCTTGATGTCGCGATGCACGATGCCCATGCGATGCGCATAGCCCAAGGCGGTGGCCG
>JBEBXX010000323.1:0-4206 GCA_040391435.1 Aureliella helgolandensis
AATGGTGGCAACGATTATGGCATGGTGTCGCTTCGCGCGGCCAGCAGCCCATGGCTGAGGTAGCCTAAACGGCCGAACAAAGGCAGTTTGCCACTCTCCAAGTTCTTGCCTGCCTCACGGTTGGCTGATGTAGCTGGTCGAAATTATCAGGAGTAACTAAGTAGCATGTTTCTCGGCATAAATTATGGCGGTTTGCACGATAGCTCAGTTGCGCTGATCGACGACATGGGCCAGGTACGTTTTGCAGCCAGCGAAGAACGCTTCTCGCGTATCAAGAAGGACGGGCGATTCCCGGTTTCTGCACTCAGTCAAATTCCGCTCGGCGCAGTGACGCAGTTGGGCATTCCCTACTTGGCTGACCGCGAACGGCCTGATGCGCCAGATCCGTTCTTTAAGGATGTCCTGCTCGATTTCGACTGCGGTGTTTCCGATCAGTCTTGTTTTCCGTCAGCTTGGCACGAACGGATCGCAGAGGTAGGTAAACCGGTCCACTACATAGACCATCACGAAGCACACGCGGTCGCCGGTTTTTACTTGAGCGGCTTTGAGAATGCGCTCGTTATCACCTGTGATGGTGGGGCCTTCAACTGCGCCTGGAATATGGGTTTTTATGAGGCCAGTGCGCACGGGTTGCGGCCTCTTCACCGCGCTTCTCACGATCATTATTACCCTTTGTGCAGTCTGTACAGCGACTTTACGGCAGTCCTTGGCTACAAGCCTAACGTGCATGAAGGCAAGTTGACGGGGCTGGCCAGCTACGCGGCCGATGACCACGTCTGTGAGACCGCCGTGTGGGAATTGTATTGCGAGCTGCGTCAGTCGGGAGCGTGGCTTTGCGAGTTTGTGGGAGCCATGCAAAGCAAACACTCGGCCGCCATGGTAGCCAATGGGACGCTGGTGCAACTCGTCCGCAGCAAGTTGTGCAAATACACCGACGCGGAGATCGCCCACGCGGTGCAACGCATCACTGAAAAGAAGGTCATTGAACTCACCGACAAACTCTTGAGCGAACAGCAGTTTGATCAAGTGGTACTGGCCGGGGGAATCTTCGCCAACGTTAAACTCAATCGGGAAGTCAAGCAACGCGGGTTTAAGCAAATCTTCGTCTGTCCAGCGATGGGAGATGAGGGGGTCGCCCTGGGCGCAGCCTTGGCCGCCAGAGCCAAAACCTTGTCGTGCGGAATTCAGGGTGCTCCAGCCCGACACGTATTCTGGGGTCCGACGCTACATGCCGACTCCAACCAAGAAGTGTCCCGGTTGTCGGTGAACGCCACGCGCATGCAATCCAGTTCGTCAGATATCGCTCACTTGCTCGCCAGTGGAAATATCGTCGTGCGGGTAACGGGTGAAATGGAATTTGGTCCGCGTGCACTTGGGCACCGCTCAATTCTTTGTCAGCCGACCGATCCAACCGTCAATGACTGGCTGAACAAAAAGCTCAAACGCACAGAGTTCATGCCGTTTGCGCCGGCCGTTCTGGCCGAGCGCGCCGCCGAGCTCTTCGAGGCAGAGGATTTAAAAGGGGCCGAGCACACCGCCACATTTATGACGATATGCATGAAGTGTAAGCCGTTATTCAAGAAGTTATGCCCAGCCGTCGTGCATGTTGATGGAACGGCGCGGCCTCAGATTGTCTCCGCAGAAAGCCAACCGGATCTGCATCGGATCCTTGTCGAGTACGAAAAACTAACCGGCTTACCAGCCCTTATTAATACCAGTTTCAACGTTCACGACGAACCCATTGTCACATCCGTTAAGGATGCGATTGTAGCCTTCTTCCAAAGCCGGCTCGACTACCTCGCGCTGGATGACCTGCTGATTACCGCGGGCGCAAACCCGATTTGGGCAACCGCCGTAAACTGTTGCGACAATCCACTTTTGCAGGACCAACGCGCCTTGCTAACGGCGACCACCAAACAAATGGGTGCTGCTATCGTCGAGCTCCGCGAGGCGAAAGGCTGGCTAGTCCAACAAGTCAGCAATTGGCAGCAAGAAGCCAAGCATTGCACCCAGATCGTTGCCGAGCAGTCGGCTTGGGTTGAAGAGCTGCGCGCAGCCAATGTGTGGTTAGAGCAGCAAGTCCAGAATTGGCAGCACGAAGCCCAGCACAGTGCGCAAGTCATTAGCGAGCAGACCAGTTGGATCGCTGAGCTACAAGCAGCTAAGGACTGGCTCTCTAGTCAGTGTGAAACCACTCGTGCAACGGCTGTCCCGTAAGATCCGGGGCATGTCTATCAGCAACTTTGTGCATAAGCCACTGAGGCCTCAGCGAAAGTCAGTCGTTTTCTAGGTAGAGTATGATGAGTAATGTATTTCCTTTCGACAGTTACCGCTGTATCAGCGGCTCAACATCGGCACCTTGCATCAGCATACTGGTGATTGCACATCACGAATCGATCTTGGTGCATCGCACATTGAAAAGCGTGTATGCTGCAGTGGCGGATGCAGAGCAGCATGATATCGCCTGCGAGGTTATCGTCGTACTGGATAGAGGCGACGAGCCCACGCGTCGCTGCGTCAGCGATTTCCCGGACAGACGACATCAGGTGCTCGAAGTAGATGTCGGGGATCTGGCGCTAGCTCGTGAAGCGGGCCGCGCAATTGCTAAGGGAAAATATATTTCCTTGATCGATGGCGACGATCTGTACGGTCAAGAGTGGCTGAGACGCGCCTACACGTATGCCGAATCACAGACACAGCACAAGATAATCCTGCACGCCCAGCACCAGGTCTTTTTTGATGCGGAGTCGTTTTCGGTGCGGTATCAACCCAGTGTCGGCGAGGACAGTCGAGGAGTTGTAAAGCTCTGCCGAGTTTCCGCTAATCACTGGACTTCGATTCTATTCTTCTCGCGCGAGGTTTACGCGAGTCGACCATTTACGTTCATTTCGCGCGATCGCCAGAACCCGCATAATTTCGGCTATGGCTTCGAAGATTGGCACTGGATCGCCGAGCAAATCGCCGCCGACAGTCAAGTTCTGATCGTGCCTGAGACGTGCAACTTTGTGCGTCGGAAGCGACGAAATTCGATGTTACAGGCCTACGCTCAAGCCAAATCATTGCTCCCTCCTACAGCGCTACTGCATCCGCCTAGCGTAGCGGAGCAGCTTCGTGGATTGGTCGACCAGCCACACGTCTCACCAGCTCAACCCGTGGTGCACGAGCATCCAGTTCTCCCGCGTCGATCGCTTGGCACTCGCTTGAAGAAGCTCGAGCGCTCATTCCGCAAACGCTTTCCTAAGACAAGGCTGGCACTCAAAGGATTCAAAGGCTCATTGGATAAACTTGGTTCTCGATTTCCTCAAGTGCATGGCCAGCCTGACACGAGCGATTCGTTCCTGGAAGCAGCTTGTCGCAACATGCACCACATCGACACGAAAATTTTTCCCAGTCAAGGATTTCTGGATAGACGTTATGATGTCGGTAACGCTCCTAAATTCTTTGCTGGAAAATACCGCCAGTTGTGCACGGCTGTCCAGGTCGCACCCACGCATGTGTTCCTGGTGCCGTGGCTGAAGCGAGGCGGTAGCGACTTGGAAACCCTCAATTACATTCACGCGCTATGCGATGCATCGAGCACTAACCAGCCGCTGGTAATTGGTACCGTGGCAGCCGAGTCGCCGTGGGTTAAGCAATTGCCAGATCGCGTACGCTTCGTCGACTTTGGAAGGATATTTTTTGACGCAGCCTACGAAGACCAAAAGAATATGCTGGCGACGTTTCTGGTCCAATTGGGAGCGCCGGTGATTCACAATGTAAACTCGCAGTTGGGGTACCATGTCTTTCACGAGAACGCTCATGCACTGAAGAATCAGTCTCAGCTCTACGCGAGCATATTTTGTGAGGATATAACTCCAGAAGGTCGTACAGTGGGCTACGCCTTCGACGAGCTAATCGAATGCATCGATGACTTAGCCGGGGTATTCACTGATAATCAGCGCATCATCAATTACTTAATTGAGCTGTTCGGAATTCCTCCGCAAAAATTCCATTTGCACTATCAGCCAATCGAGTCGCAGCCCATGGCGACGCCACGCGTAGCTGACCAATTGCAGGTGTTATGGGCAGGACGAATCGATCGGCAGAAACGAATCGACGTGCTATATCGGATCGTGGAGCGGTTGGAAAATTCAGGCATCCAGTTTTCTATCTATGGAGAAAGCGTACTCGATGCTCAATCGTCCAAGCTTGACTGGAGCCGGTTCC
>JBEBXX010000324.1:0-4204 GCA_040391435.1 Aureliella helgolandensis
AACTGGGGCCTATACAATCGGCATCGACATCGGGACATCGGGGACCAAGAGTTTACTTATCGACCCGGATGGAAATATCATTGCCGAAGCTGCGGCCGGCTATGGAGTGTCAATGCCCAAACCGCTGTGGAGTGAGCAAGACCCCGAGGACTGGTGGAATGCCACCGTTAAGACAGTCCGAGCGGTGGTCAAGCAATCCCGCGTCAAGGCGGCTGATGTAAAAGCCATTGGATTGTCAGGCCAGATGCATGGCTCGGTTTTTTTGGACAAAGCCGGCAAGGTCTTGCGACCGGCATTGCTATGGAACGACAGCCGCACCGCGGCGGAGTGCCAGGAGATCACGCAACTGGCCGGGGGACGAGACGAATTGATCCGCATGGTCGCCAACCCCGCGATGACTGGTTTTACCGCCCCCAAAATCCTGTGGCTGCGCAACCACGAGCCGAGGCGCTTTGAGAAACTGCGGACGGTGCTGTTGCCCAAGGATGAAATACGCCGACGGCTAACCGGCGAGATCGCGACTGAGGTTAGCGATGCCAGCGGGATGCTGTTGCTGGACGTGCGCAATCGCTGTTGGTCTGACGAACTGCTGGGCAAATTGCAGCTAGACAAGTCGCTGCTGGGCAGCGTATACGAATCCGAGGAAGTAACCGGCACGCTGCGGGCCGAGGCGGCACAAAAGTTGGGTTTAACGACCGCGTGCAAAGTCGTTGGCGGCGCGGGTGATTGCGCGGCCGGTGCAGTTGGCAACGGGATTGTAAAGGCAGGTATTTTGACTGCATCGCTGGGCACATCGGGAGTCATATTTGTACACTGCGATCAACCGCAGTACGACAAACTGGGCCGCTTGCATACGTTTTGCCATGCGGTCCGTGGCAAGTGGCATATGATGGGCGTCACGCTCTCAGCGGCTGGCTCGCTGCAGTGGTTCGTTGAGAACCTGTGCGTCGAGCTGGCTGCGCGCCGCGGCGTCGATGCGTATGCAGAGATAGGCAGCGAGGCGGCCGCGGCTCCGCCGGGCAGCGCCGGACTGTTGTTCGCCCCATATTTGGCTGGCGAGCGCACGCCGCACGCGGACCCCAATGCGCGCGGCTGCTTTGTGGGCTTGACCGCTAGTCATACACGTGGACATTTAGCTCGGGCTGTCATGGAAGGAGTCGCCATGAGCCTCCGCGACAGTTTGGAAATCATGCAGGACTTGGGCGTGCCACTGCGCGAGCTGCGCCTGAGCGGAGGCGGGGCCAAGAGCAGTCTATGGAGACAAATCGTCGCCGATGTGCTAAACCAGACTGCATGTACGATCAACGCCGAACAAGGCCCGGCCTATGGTGTGGCCCTTCTAGCGGCCGTCGGTAGTGGCCAGTACAAGTCGATCGAGGAAGCTTGCAAGGCGACGATTGAAGTCGTCAAGAAAACCCCGCCCAAAAAACCCGCCGTCAAAACCTATCAACAGCTTTATCCCATCTATCAGAGTTTATACGGCTCACTACAACAAACGTTTCAGCAGTTAAGCGCGTTGTAGAGCCACGAGCTGGACCGGCGGCAAGACAGGTTCGACAACGTCTACAGAGTGAAGAAGTCTATGGCATCGTTTTACGTGATTCGTGGTAGAGACAACGGGAATCACTTCCCAATCCGCGGAGCGACAGCGACGATCGGTCGGGAAGCCGTTCATCAAATCCGCTTGCAAGATACCGAAGTTTCGCGCAACCATGCGCAGCTAATTCGCTTGGAAGACGGTGGGCACCGCATCGCAGACAATGGCAGTAGCAATGGTACCTACGTCAACAGCCGCCGCGTTGATCAGAAGGTGTTGCAGAGTGGTGATCGAGTGCAGGTCGGGCGCACGTTGATGATCTACACCGGCGGGCCGGAAACGCAGCCTCCGGCTAGGGCTGAAGCGGTAGTCATCGTCGGAGACCAGCCAGCGGATGAAGTGTCGCACATTCGCTCGAGCTTAGAGAGCCTGCGCGTCTCACACGCTTCTCTGCTGGGCGAACGCGGGCAGCCCAGACAGGCCCGGCAATCTAGCGGGGGCAGTCCAGTTATCCACCCCCGCTCGGCGACTCGTTCCGATACACCATCGGCGGAGGAAGAGATCGACCAGGCTAATCGCCTAAGCACGCACGACTGGGAGATCATCTTTCAGGTCGGACAAGCCATCAGTCGCACCATCGACCTAGACGACCTGCTCAACCAAGTGCTCGATCTAATCTTTGAGTGGATCGAGTGCGATCGTGGTTGTTTCCTGATGCTCGACGACGTCACCGGTCACCTGGTACCGAGCTATAGTCGCGATCGCAAAGCCCCGCCGAAAAATAGCCAGGCCACGCGACGCATGACCATCAGTCGAACCATCCTAGACCACGTCATGTCGACCAAGGAGGGAGTACTGACGAGCAATGCCCAGGACGATGCACGCTGGGAGAATGTCGAAAGCATCGCCAGTTTGGGCGTGCACGAAGCCATCTGTGTACCCATGCTCGGAAGGTACGGTTTGGTGGGTGCAATCTATGTCGACACCACGATGTCAGCCGGGCTATATGCGGAGCGGCAAGGGCGGACAATATTTGAGGATCAACACTTGAAGCTCATGCTGGCAATTGCCGGACAAGCCGCGCTGGCGATCGAAGACACACAGTTTTACCGCGCCATGCTGCAGACGGAACGCTTGGCCGCGATGGGGCAGACGATCGCCAATTTATCGCACCATGTAAAAAACATCCTACAGGGTGTCAGTGGCGGGAGCTACTTGGTGGACGATGGACTAAAAAAACAAGACTATGAAGTGATTCGCAAGGGCTGGACGATCGTCCAACGCAATCAGGAGCGGATCAGCAATTTGGTCATGGATATGCTCTCCTTTAGCAAAGACCGTGAACCGGAGTTGCTGCGCAACGACCTGCGTTTGATGTTGGACGAAGTCGTGGAACTGATGCTCAGCCGAGCACGCGAAAGCGGTGTCGAATTGGACTGGCAGCGGCCGGGAGAGCCTGTGTTGGTCGACTTCGATAGCGAAGCTCTGCACCGCTGCGTGTTGAACGTCGTCACCAACGCAATCGATGCCTCCGGTCACACGCACCGCAAAGATGAGTCGCTGGGGCGTGTGACATTGTCGGTCGAATTGTCTCAACTGAAAAACTTCGTGCGCGTGTTGGTGACCGACAACGGTTCTGGCATTGCCGAAGCCGATTTACTGAGAGTCTTTTCTCCATTTGAGTCATCCAAGGGATCGCGCGGTACCGGTCTGGGGCTGCCGGTCAGCCGCAAGATCATGCGGGAACACGCGGGAGATATCACATTGGTTAGTCGCGTGGGAGAGGGAACTACATTTACTTTGCAGTGGCCGGCCTATTGTGACACCGCAGCCAGCGGTGCTACCTTGACCGGTCCAGAGCACAATTATTAAACCGTTTGCAAGAAAATTTTAACGATGCGTGTGGGCCTATTTATACCGTGTTACATCGACCAGTTTTTCCCACAGGTGGGCATGGCTACGGTGGAGTTGTTGCAGCGCTTTCCCGAAATCCAACTCGATTACCCGACCCAGCAAACCTGTTGTGGGCAGCCGATGGCTAACACGGGGTGTATGGCTGATACGCGCCCGCTAGCAGAGCATTTTGTACAACTGTTTGCAGACTACGATCATGTGGTCTGCCCGTCCGGAAGTTGCGTATCGATGGTCCGCAATCATTACAAACCCTATTTCCATGCAGACGCTCGATTCGATCGCTTGAAGACACGCGTCTGGGAGCTTTGTGAGTTTCTAGTCGATGTGATGCAGGTCCAGTCGATGCCCCATGCGTTCCCGCACCGCGTCGGGTTGCACAAGAGTTGTCACGGGCTGCGAGAATTGCGCCTGGGCAGTTGCTCCGAACTGGTAGTCGACAGGCCGGACAAAATTGTGCACTTGCTGCAGATGGTGCCAGAGCTGGAATTGGTCGATCTACAGCGCGATGACGAGTGCTGCGGTTTTGGTGGCACGTTTGCTGTGGCAGAGGAAGGCGTATCGGTGATGATGGGAGCGGATCGAGTTGCCGACCACGTGCAGGCCGGAGCCGAGGTGATGACAGCCACCGATACGAGCTGTTTGATGCACATGCAAGGGCTTATCCGCCGCCGCAAGCAGCCACTGGCGACCATGCACGTCGCCGAGATCTTGGCCGGTCGAAGCTTACCGGCCAGCCCATAAAACCCTCTGGGT
>JBEBXX010000325.1:0-4187 GCA_040391435.1 Aureliella helgolandensis
CAGGGGCTGATTGGAGCGGTGTCTTGTCTTTTTTATAGAGGCCACTAACGCCCGCTGAAAAACTTGCGCAGTGTCTCAGAAGCCGCATCTTTGGAATTCTCGGACGAAGGGCCTTTGGGTATGGTCGGCAGTTTACCGGGTTTGCCTTTAGGCCGATGATGATCGGCCTTAGTCTCTTCCTCGGCTTTGACTTCCATAACGGTCGAATCGGCTGACGGAGCTTGGTCGGGGTTGAGTTGAAACTGCCGCGTTTCAGGATCATTATCGCGGCGTTCGAATTGGTCGGCTTCCTCTAGCCAACTGCTGACATCGACATCTTCAAAGCGGCTGTCATTGGCAGCTGAGGCTGCCGTGCGGGCAGCCGCCTCTTTTACGTCTTTGACTTGCGACTTCTTAACGTTCGAGACACCCGCCTCAATGACGGCAACAAATTCTAGCTTGCCAACCTTGATGCGAGCCCCATTTTTGAGAATCTTGGCCTTGGAGGGATCTAGCTTCTGATCATTGACATAAGTTCCGTTGCGGCTCTTGAGATCGATCAGTAATATGCGCCCGTCCTTGCGGACAAACGCACAGTGCCGTCGGCTAATCGACTCGCTCTTGGGACGGATGTGGCATTCGTCGCTGCGCCCGATGAGGAATTTATCGTGATTGACAGAAATCAGTTTTCCCTCGTGTCCACCCGTCACAACTTTTAGCTGCATTTGCATCGTTCACCCTCTATGGTTGCGAGCTCAGGACCGCGTCCTACCGTTTGTGAAATTGTATCCAGCCAAGAGAGATCAAGCCAACTAGATTCCAGGCTGGGACAAGCTAGGTAAAGCGGATACTTGTCTATTATTCCCTAACCAGAGCCATGAAAACAAGTCCTAATCGGTGCCAAAGTTCCCCTTATTGGCGTATAGTGTGAAGGAATTTTGCATGCTAGCTAGTTTGGGTGGACCCGCCGGGTGGTCTGATATTGCGATTTGCAATATTCTAGAAATTTTTCGCTGCACACCACGGGGTGGCTAGAGTTTGGCTCAGCGTAGGCCTGGCCCAACTTTAGCCATTCTGTCTTGGACAGATTCTTTGGCCCGACCGCCTATCAAGGAACACACTTTATGGATGGCATGGATTCCTTTCCCCTGTCATGGATCGACTATCTCGCATTTGGGAGCTACTTCGTCGCGCTGTGCGGCATCGGTCTGTGGGTCGGCCGCAAGGAGAAGAACGACGCGGATGATTATTTCCTAGCCGGCCGCTCGCTGCCGTGGTATGTGGTGGGCAGTTCGTTCATCGCCTCAAACATCAGCTCGGAACACTTCATCGGGATGGTCGGTGCCGCCTTCGTGTATGGCATTTGCGTGGCGCTCAGCGAATGGGGCAATGTGCTTTCGTTTACCGTGCTGATCTGGCTGTTTATCCCATTCCTATTAGCTTCGCGCGTGTTTACCACGCCCGAGTTCATGGAGCGCAGGTTTCATCCGCTGCTGCGTCAAATGTTCGCCGTATTGACCGTGGTCAGCAACGTGGTGGCCTTCTTGGCTGCCGTGCTCTACGGCGGTGGCCTGGCTCTGCACAGCCTGTTCGGCTGGAATCTATGGTTTGCAATTATCGTGCTGGGAATCGTGGCCGGCTCCTGGGCCATCTACGGGGGCTTGCGCTCTGTGGCCTGGACCGATTTCTTTACGGTCATCGTCATGCTGGCAGGCGGATTGATGGTTACCGTGCTGGGGCTATGGATGCTCTCCGGTGATGAGCATTCGTTGATCGAAGGCTGGAATGTGATGATCGAGCGCAACCGGGCCCAGTCGGGCATCTGGCAAGAAGTCGTAGCTCGCAACGCGCAGAACGTCGCCCGCGTCGATGTGTACGACCGCTTGTCGGTCATTCAGCCGATCACCCACGAAACCAATCCCTGGCCAGCCATGTTCCTGGGCCTGTTCTCGGTCAGCATCTGGTACAACGTCATCAATCAATTCATGATCCAGCGCGTGTTGGGTGCCAAGGATATGTATCACGCGCGGATGGGCATCGTGCTGGCCGGCTACATGAAAGTCCTCATGCCAGCCATCGTGGTTCTGCCTGGCTTGATTTTATTTGCGCAGTATCCCGAGGTCATGCAGCGGCCGTGGGCAGAGATCCGCCCCGAAGCAGACAAGGGATATATCCACATGTTGCAGACGCTTATTCCAGTCGGCATGCGGGGCTTGTTTTTAGCCGCCCTGTTCGGGGCTATTCAGTCGACGGTCAACTCGGTACTAAACTCCACGGCCACCGTTTTTACGCTCGACATCTATCGTCGGCAGTGGGATCCGCAGGCCAGTGAGAAGCGACTGGTGCGGATGGGGATGATCTCCTCTGCAGTGATTCTCGTCATCTCGATCGTGCTGGCCGGCTTCATCGATCGGCTCGGCGGAAGCTTGTTCGTCTACATTCAATCGCTGTACGCCTTCTTTGCGCCGCCGTTCAGCGCGGTGTTCATCCTGGGTGTACTTTGGCGACGCATCAACGGTCCGGGTGCAGTGGTGGCGGTCATCCTGGGCTTTTTGCTCGGTATCGCTATGAAGCTGTACGTGCAGTTCGTGCCTGGCCACTGGGCCTGGATCGAACCGTACTCGATGCAGGGGATCGTCAACTGGGCATTCTGTACGCTGGTATGCATTGCCGTCAGTCTCATGACAGCTCCCCCGCGGCCCGAGCAAATTACAGATCAACTCACTTTCAATTGGCGCAAGATGAACATCTTTAGCGATCTGGGAGATCATTGGTACACCAGCGTCATCACCTGGTGGAGCTTGTTTGTACTGCTGATCGTGGCCCTAATTCTGGCCTTCTCTGGGCTGTCGTACTAGGGCAACGCTTTAATGCTAGATGAGTGGGCGGCACAAAAGGGCTACAGGCTACAGGCTACTTGCTGCGCCTGAGGGACATGAATCCACCTGCTTCGCGTTCATTGGGCGGGCGAGCTCGCCCCCTCAAAACCTTGCCACCGTTTGACGTTTGTGACGGTCGAGCGGCCAAGAAACTACGACTAGTCGTAACACTCCAAGGAGTCGCCGCGCGGCGTCAGAAACTTGCTGGCCGTTTGGCGTTGGCTGTGGTGAAGCGGGGCGCAAAAGCGGCGACAACGCGCAGCACTCCACATCTTACTACAGGCGGTGCGTCCAGTCGGCTTCGGCAAAGCGAGTGGGACTGGGCCACTGCCACTGGCAAGGAGTCTGCTCTAGGCCTGTAACCTGCTGCAAGGTGACGCCGGTCGCAACGGTTAAGGCGGTGCATAACTGCTCAAAGAAACTCTGCAGCAGTTCCGCCGGTGGAACTGCACCGCCCAGCAGCGAGCGGCTGGTCAAGTCGTCGGTGGGCGACAAGCCTTGCAGGCTGGGCGCATAGGGGCTGGAGGCCAGCAGTAGGCTACCGTGCTGCAGCAGCGCTCCGGCACCGCGCCGCTGCGCGCTGCCCATGACTTTGTGATCTTGCCAGACCACGTCGCCACAACTGCGGCGCTCAAAGCACAGAAAGCGGCGCTGCATGTCAGCGCCGTGGGTGGCTGCGGCGGTACGATGTGGCGCAGCCGCTTGAGCAGGCATCGAGGCCGCGCCTGCGGTGGGCTCTGCGTCACACTCCCGCGACCACTTACGAGCGGCAATTCCTCGAGCTCTAAGCCATTCGACAACGGCGTCGTGCACGCAGTCGTAGAGCGGCGCAGAGGCCCCCAGGTCGCGGCCCGTGGGTCTGTGCGGCGGGTTGCTAACTTGGCCGCTGGCTGGGTTCTCAGCCTGCTCGTCGGCGCTTCCCAGCAAATCTGTGCCCGGCGACTTGCTGTCTGGCGACCTGTTAGCGAGCGACTTGTTAGCGAGGACCTGCGCGGGCGCAGCGATGCTATAGGTCCAGTCGTAATGATGCACGATGGCACCGCCGCCAGTCGCCCGCCGGACCAGCGGCAGCTCGCTGCTCGGCGAGTGCGTCAAGCGCTGCACGTAGGGCTGAAAATAGCCTAGTGACAGAGTTGGTTCTGACCAGCGATACACGCGTAGCAGCAGGCACTGCTGCGCGGCGGCTGTCTCTAGCATGCGCTGGTCGAGAGCCATGTTCTCCACGCCGCTGCGCGGAACATCGTTTAGGGCGTAGCCGTCCATCGCATCACGGGCTTTCTCGCTGCCTTCACTTCGTCCGGCATAGCGACCTGCGCCGCCGCATCATTT
>JBEBXX010000326.1:0-4174 GCA_040391435.1 Aureliella helgolandensis
CAATGACCCTTTGGGACCTTTCCGATCCCTCCAGAGAATCTCACCGGTCTGGAAATCGATACATGTCATGATCCCACCACCATTTCCGCCGTTGGCACCGTAAAGTGCGCCATCGATGACAATCATCCCGCCATGGTGATTCTGCATGCTGGTAGTGAAGTACACTTCTTCTGCTTTGAACTTACCATCGCTGTCCTTTATTAGTTTCACCGCTCCACCACCAGCACCGTAGGCTGAAGCTGCGAAGATCAGGCCATTTTGATAGATCGGCGTCGAACAGTTGATACCCATTCCGTTGGCTGGCTTGTTGTATTGCCAAAGAACCTCTCCATCGTCTGCTGAAACGCCAACCAGTGCGCTGGAGGTCATCTGAACGTATTGTCGAGATCCTTCATAATCGATAGCAATAATAGACGCGTAGGCTGCACCGGCACGGCTACCACCAAAGCCACCGAAACCTCCGCGTCTTCCTCCGGCTCTTCCAGCATTTCCGGGACGACCAAACCCACCGCCACCTGCCATACCAAATGTGCCGGCATTGACCTGACCACCAACGAAACCCTGGTCGGGGCTCCAGACTTGCTTCTTGGAATCTGTAAACGCTTCAGATGCCCCAGCGTTGATGCGAATCGGCATTGCACCGTTAGCGATTCCGGATTGCGGAACTATCTCAATTGCTTTAATCGCTGGATTCTCAACCTGCTGTTTGAAGCTAACTCTCAATTCGCCGTCGGTGACGTTCACAGGAACAGATTCGATATACGCTTTTCGTAGTCCGCCGGCCTTTGACCAGATATCAAAGTCCTTGAACTCTTTCCCTTGAACCGTGAAGCTGAACACTCGCTGCCCGGCTGCCGTGATACCTTGAAAAGTTTCTGCGAAATGCAGATTCACGATGTATTTCCCGTTCGGAAGTTTCTGGTTGAAACCAGTCATTCCCCAATGTTCACTCACGTACAGCGTTGGATCTTCAGTGCCAGTGATTGCAGACGCGGGCTGAGCTGCGTTGATACCCCGTGGCTGACCACCTTGGGTCCTGCGCTCACTTTCGGTCGGTCTGCCAGGATTCGCCGGCGGAGCAGGAGTCGTTTGGCTAGTCGGCGAGGTTGTTTTCCAGATCACTTCGCCAGTATTCTTGTTGAGAGCGATCAGCATCGCACTGGATGCACCGGGCGTGCAGATGACTTTGTCCCCGTCAACCAACGGGGATTCACGGAAATTCCACATCGGAGCCGTCCCACCGAAGTCGTCTTTTAGGCTCTTTTGCCACAGAACTTTGCCGTCTTTCGCGTCTAGGCAGGCGATGCGACCGCTCATCCCAATAACATAGATTCGATTGCCATCTACAGTTGGTGTCCCTCCGGGGCCTTCTTTCGATTGAGGTACATCTTGGTGTTGGGCATCACCGAGTGAGCTTGCCCACACTTCTTTGCCATCGACTTCCGACAGAGCCCAGACAATTTCGTTGCCATCACGGTTGCTCATGCCGTAAAGCTTTCCGGCGGCCACAGCCGGAGCGCTGTCTCCACCGCCGAGTCCCTCGATCCTCCAAACCAGCGGCGGACCGTTTTCGGGCCACTGTTGAAGCAACCCTTTTTCCCTTGAAACCGCATTTCGGTCCGGCCCCTGCCACTGCGGCCAGTCTTCAGCAAAGAGGGACGTGCTGAAAAACAAGAACATTGAGCAGCAAACATGAAGTTTGAACATCGAATTTAGTTCCGTGGACGGCGGTTCGGGACGTAACTGACGGCTTCGGCACCGCATACAAAAGTTGCCGAAGGTTGGGATATATTCAGTAATGCGAAAAGCAGCCGCAGTCGGGGCCAACAAAATCGGTGGAGAAGATTCGCCATCCGGCATAGAGAAAACGGCACAGGAACATCCTCGGTACCAACGAGGCGTACATAGGCCTCGTGCACGAGTGCGGTGGGCTGCAATGTTTGTCCTACGGCCTCGCTCTTCATCTTCTGGCCCGCCAGTCGGCGCAGCTCAGCATACACCAGCGGCAGAAGATCCGCCGCTGCAGCCGTGTGACCTCGCTGAATCTGATCGAGAATCTTGGTAACCTCAGGCACTCGAACGGGACTCCGTTGACTCGGGTAAGGTACATCAGTTCACACCGCCGGATGCCTGCGAAGGAAGGCTGAGTCAAGTCAATCTGCTAGGTGTGCACTGCCTGTGATTGTCAGCCAAAGCGTTGAGGCCATCCCGCAAGAACGACCGGCTCTGCCGACAAGGTCTGCTCAGTATTAAGAGCCATCGTCCTACTCCACCTCTTCTTCCTCGTCGTCTTCCATAGACGATTGCGGTCTTTCAGGGATGTACGGGATCAACCCCTTCCGCAACGCCTCTTCCTGAATCTCCCGCGTCAAGAACCGAGCATCCACCAAGAAGCCGTTTACCTGAATCATCCACGCCATCGGGTTCTGGTCCATCTGGCTTTGAAGCGACCATTCCGGGTCCATCGGCCGGATCTTGAACATCTTGCGGATCAGCATCGACTTGCCCTGGCCCGTGCTTTCGCCGACGCCGAACGCCTTGTCGATAGCCGTCAGTTTCATGTGGGGCTTCTGGCTGTGGTCATCCAGGAAGTTCACCCAGCCAATCGTGCGGACGATCCCACAAGCCCAGGTGTTCGGCCTGCCGCCGACCAAAGGTGACGGACGCTTGCGGCCCAGCTTCTCCGTAAGCCTTCGGCAGAGATCGGCGTATTCGTCGTTCAGATGCTCTCGGCAGAAGGCATCCACCAGAGCGGCGATCTCCGCGACGGCTTGATGTTTGGCTTCTTCCTGGGATGGTTTTCGTTTTGCCATGTCTACCTCATGCTCCGATTGTTGCCGGACAGTTTTATCACGCATTGAACCGAGGTGCTCCTGCCCCCCTTTTCTACCAACGCCACGGTACGTGGGCAATAGACCGACGAACAAGACTGATCCGAGTGGACTAGCTGAGGCCGATGGCCAGGAGGGCCACTTCTCTTTGTCCAAGCAGGAATAGTCTTTCGGCGCCTCGATAGGCTAGGCGCGTTCGGTGTAAAATGACGCATATGCGGGCCGGCCCCAGCCTGGCAAGCTACGGATTCCCAAACCGGCATTCCCGCCAAGGCATTTGCGATCTAGCCCGGATCGCAAAAGGAGTTTCAGCTTTGCAGCATTGAAACGCAGGATAACTTGCAAGGTCAAAGTTTAGTACCCATGCTGAAAGATCCAGATTTCGTTGGACGCGGCTGGGCAATCACCCAAGTGGTTCGAAACGCCGGCGGCGGTGGAAAGAAGCGCGCCGCAGCGAACAAAGACGCGGAGACGGATGGAAATCGCTTCTTTGGCTACAGTCTCCGAACGCCAAAATGGCGATTCATGCTGTGGGATGATGGTAGGCGAGGGCGGGAGTTGTACGACCATGGCACCGATCCCCAAGAGCTGACCAACCTAGCTGAGATACCCGAGTTCGCCGATGCCGTCAAGCAACTGACCGCGCAGTTATCGGCGGCAACGAAGACGACGTTTCCAGCGTCCGGACAAACACCTGAGCTGAAATCCGAACTGTGGGCCCCTAATCTAACGGATTGGCCAACGCGCTAGGCAGCATTGCACCACATCCCCACCAATGCGATAGTCGCGGCCTGCGCAGGCGACGGCACGGACCAACTCCCCCGCTCAATCACTTTGCCCACGAATAGCGAGAATTGCCGCGAATGATTACATGTCGCGTGCAGGCCTAGCAAATCGATCACGCTAGCGCTGGACGCGGTAGCCAGTTACACTGGAGTCACTACGAGCATAAAAACTTACAGGGACCAGCCATGATTAGATTTAATTCGGTTAGCAGCGCTCCGAGCATCATGAACAGGCAACCGTTCATTCGCGGTACTGTAATCATACTGTTCAGCAGCGTCATAATCGGCTGCAACAGCCAGTCTTCTACACCGGTCGATCGCGTCCCCCCACACCCACAGGGCCACGACATGAACGACGATCACGCGCATGGCACTGGCCACGACGTGGTCAAGGGTCATGCACACGGCGCAGGTCATCACGAAGGTCACGCCGCAACCCGAAGAAAGCTCGATGTCCAGCCAGAGACAGTCCGCGCTGGCGTCGAGACAAAAATTCAGATGTCGATCCCCGCCGAGGATGGTCAGCTAGTCAAAGACTTCAAGGAGTCTCACGAAGCC
>JBEBXX010000327.1:0-4167 GCA_040391435.1 Aureliella helgolandensis
TAAGCGGCTGGTGGTTTCGATCGATGAACCCACCGGGGCCTCGGCCTGGATTTGAAATTGCCCTTCGTCGGCGACGGGTGTGAACTCCTGGCCGATCAACGGCAGCAACAGCAAGCTGCCGATAAAGGTGGCGATGGCGGCAGTTACCACCAACCACCGTCGGCGAAGCGCGAAGCCGAGCAGCTTGGCGTAGAGAGATTCAATACTTGTGAAAAACCTCTCGGATACCTTGTACAGCCGTCCCTGCTCGCTGGGCAACTTAAGAAAGCTCGCACACAGCATGGGCGACAGCGCGATGGCGATCAGCGTGGAGACCACCACAGCGAAAGTCACTGTCATGCCGAACTCATAAAAAAACTGCCCTACCAGTCCCTTCATGAAAGCCACCGGGATGAATACCGCCACGATCGAGAGACTGGTCGCAATCACGGCAAAGCCGATTTCGTTCATGGCCATAATTGCGGCCTGAGTACTGCTATGGCCAGCCTGCATATGTCGCCACGTATTTTCCAGGACTACGATCGAGTCATCGATAATCATCCCAACGGAGATAGTTAACGCCAGCAGGGTCATCGTATTGAGCGTAAAACCCATGGCCAGCATGAACGCATAGGTCGAGACAATGGTGGCCGGAATGGTGACGGCGGCGACCAGCGATCCGCGCAGGCTGCGCAGAAACAGCAGGATGACCAACACGGCCAACGTTCCTCCGCGCAGCAACTCGCCCTGGGCTTCGTTGATACTGGCTTCGACGAATTGTGAATTGTCTTGGACCACCAACAGTTGGTAGCCCTCGGGCATGCTGGCGCGAACCGCGGCCAGTTGAGCTTTCACATCGCGAGCCACACCAACCATGTTGGTGCCGGATTGCTGGCGGATTGCCAGAGCGACGGCCGGTTGGCCGTTGAGGCGAGCCAAACTGCGTTGGTCCTCTAGACCGTCTTCGATAAAGACCACCTGTTCCAAACGCACGACCGACTCATTGCGTTTGGCCACGATCAAGCGCCGAAAGTCATCCACGTTAGCCACTCGACCACGCGTTTTGACGACGTACTCATCGCGGCCCGTTTCAATGCGTCCACCAGGAAATTCCACGTTACCGCGTCTGAGCGTGTCCACTACATCCTGCGCCGACAAGTTGTGGGACACCAAGTCATTTTGTCGCAGCCAGATGCGAACCTCGCGCTCGCGGCCGCCGGTAAGCTGAACTCCCCCGACGCCGTTGATCGCTTCGAGCTTAGGTTTGAGTACATCATCTGCGAACAGCGTCAGATCGCGGATCGAGGCATCGCCGGCCAACACGATACTCATGATAGGTGCTGCGTCGGGGTCGAATTTATTGACCACCGGTGCTTCCGAATCCAAGGGCAGCTCGGCCCGGATAGCGGCAATCTTGTCGCGCACATCCTGAGCTGCTATGTCGACGTCGCGTCCCAGATCGAACTCAAGAAACACCTGGGCGACACCCTCGCTGGTATCGCTGCGCATCGACTTCAGGCCGCTGATCGTGCTCAAGGCCTCCTCGAGCTCTTCGGTTACCTCTGATTCGACCGTTTGCGGCGATGCGCCACTATACACAACAGACACAGAGACCATCGGCATATCCACGTCGGGGTACAGCGCCATGCCAATAGTCTGATAGGCCACCAAACCAAAGACCACCAGGGCCGAGAAGACCATCGTGGTTAGCACGGGGCGGCGAACTGCGGTTTCTGCGATTTGCATATAGTCACTCTAAATTGTGGTTAAGCTGCGGCCCAGCTCTAAATTTTCGCCAACTTCAATTCCAGCTAGGTAGATATCCGCCACCTCGCCGCGGCAGATCACCAGCCTGAGACCCGTCTAGAGTTCTGCAGCAGTCTCGCGGGCGGCGGTTTTCCAGTTGGAATCGCGAACCCGAACGTGCATTCCGTCGGCCAACAAAGTGGGGTCGTCGGTCACGACCACGCGGTCAGCGGCGACGCCTGATCTGATTTCCGTCCATCCACCAGACGACAACCCCAGTTGCACCACTTGGCGATGCACGCGCCCGTGCTCAATTACAAACACCGTGGGCTGACCATCGGCGAAAACGATGCTGGAATTGGGAACCGTCAGCGACTGACTACTGGCGCTCTCGACTGACAAGATGACCTTGGCAAACTGGCCAGCTTTGAACTTCCGCGAATCATTGTCGATCGCCACACGGACTCGAAAGCTGCGCGATTGGGGATCGACCATTTCGTTTACAGCTACGACTAGTCCAGTGGTTGGCCCCTCGACACCAGCCGTGTAAACTTCTGCTAGATCGTGAACTTCAACCTTGCCAACCAGGGCTTCGGGCAGGTTGATTTCAGCCACCAGGTACTGGCTATTCATCATTTCGATAACCGGACTGGTGCTAGCGGCCACGCGATCACCGACTTCAACGTTGATTGAAACCACCACGCCCGAATAGGGCGCTACTAGTTGTGTCTTGCGCAACTTGTGTCGGGCCAGTTCCACTTCCACCGCCATCTGCTTGACCAATGCTTGCTCTACGGCAATCTGCTCCGCGGTCGGCCCCGCTTCGGCCGAGGCGAGCATGGCCTCTGCGCTTTCCAGCAGCGCACGAGCCGCAGCCGCAGCCGTACTGGCTTGGTCGGCTTCGCTACTCGATACGACCTGGTTACCGCGCAGCTCTTGCATGCGCCGGTTCTCGCGCTCGGCTTGCTCGGCCCGAGCCCGGCTCTCGTTTCGCAGAGCCGTCAGGCGGCGAAGCTCCTCGGCGCGGGAGCCCACCATCAAATTGGCCAAATCCGCCTGAGCTTTTGCGAACTTGGCTTCCGCTAATTGCAGTTGCAACTGAAAATCGCTCTTATCCAGCTCAACCAGCAACTCGCCCGCCTCGACCCATTGGCCGTAGGTCAGGCTGAGCTGCTCCTGGTAGCGCTTACCCTCTACAGTCACATCGAATTTCGTGCCTGTGGCTGGGATGTTAGCTACGATCCCATCGACCTCAAACGTCAGCCGACTAGCCCGCTTAGGAAGCAAATTGCCGGTGAATTCAAGGCGTGCTGCCAGCCCTTGCTGACTGACCGGCTGGGCCGAAACCTCGACGTCGCTCAGTGAAATACTGGCCGGCTTGGCCGCGACTTTGACCTCTCGCTGACAGCCCAGCGACGCGAGCAACACCGACGCGAGCATCACCAGAGCGAGCACAGAAGATGGTTGGGACATACACAATCGGCGTTTCATAGAGCTCTAATTAGTTGAGATGAGTGTGATGAAGATTGGGGCAGGCTGCTGTTGCGACGTGCCTTAGCAAACGGCTACTTGCTAAGCAAACCGGCGATAAAAATATCGACGGCCGCCGCCACGCGTTTCTTCAACTTCGAACGGCTGCCTTCCAAGCAGCCGTTGACCACGCAGCCGTAAAGTAGATCGGCATACGCGGTGGTCACCTCGGCGGCATTGAGTGGCCGGAATTCGCCCGACTGAATGGCCCGAGCCACGATGTCGTCGATGCTACCGCGCATCTGCTCACGATGCATGAGGTGCGTGGGGAACACAGACTCGCGGAACTGCGCGCGTTCCTGGATCATAATTTCCACAGCTTGGGGATGCTTTTTATAGTATTCCGCGCAGGCCTCAGCGACGACTCGCAGCAAGCTGGCGGCGCCCTGTTGGTGGCAGAGTGCCTCCGCTTGCGTCTCCCCGCCCAGCTTGGCCGTCACGAACTGGGCGACTTGTTCTAAGCTGTATTTGGCGGTCGCTAAAAACAGTTGTTCCTTATTGCCGAAGTGCCGGTAGACGGTCCCCTTGCCTACGCCGGCCAAGTCGGCGATGACCTGCACGTCGGCATTGCCGAAGCCTTCGCGAGCGAAGACCTTGAGCGACACGCTGAGGATCTTGGCCCGCGTCTTTTGCGTCTTGAGAGATGTTCCACCGGTGGGCATCAGGCCTCCTTCGCTAATGGTTGCTGAGCGGCCAGCCCGCTGCTGGCGTTAATCTTTAGCCAGCCAGCTCGGACCCCGCCCAGCCAAATCAGACCGGACGCGTCCGTCCGCACAACCCGAGGATAGCTACGCCTACAGCCTGCGTCAAGAGTCATTGGGGACGCTCACAAACCACCCACAGCCGTCTGAGCAAAGCGCCGCTGCGCCGAGCGATAGCCAGTGGGCAGTGGGCAGTGGGCAGTGGGCAGTG
>JBEBXX010000328.1:0-4152 GCA_040391435.1 Aureliella helgolandensis
AATCCCACCGCCGAGAATATGGCTCGCTATTTGCTTGAAGAGATATGTCCACATGTCCTCGAAGGCACCGGTGCACGGGCTCTTCGCGTCCGCATTTGGGAGACAGATGAGGCGTATGCAGAGGCCAGTGTGTGAGCAGTTCAGTGTGTGAGCAGTTCAGGAGCGCGGTGAATGGGATCAGAGATAGCCACGGAACATTTCACGGCCGCCGATCAGGCTAAATTCCGCGAGCGCATGCGCGCGGAAATGGAACTTTTGCGGAGCTGGTTCGCAGGCAATAAGTTCTGTTGCGACAGGCTGCAGTGCGGCTTGGAACTCGAGGCCTGGCTGGTCGATAAACATGGGCTGCCGGTACCTGACAACACGCTTTTCTTGACCACCTTGGATCGCTGCACCGTTGTACCAGAGCTGGCTAGGTTCAATTTCGAATTCAATGTATCGCCACAATACATTGCTGGTAGCGGCCTGGCTGATATGCGAGCGGAGCTGGACACCACGTGGCGGCAATGCGAGCAGGTAGCCAGCACGTTGGGCCATCGCATCGTCTCGATCGGTATCCTGCCGACTGTCACCGAGGCGATGCTCGGGCCTCACAATATGTCGCCGTTGAAGCGCTTCGCAGCCATCAATCGGCAGGTAGCGCGCCTGCGACAAGGCAAGCCAGTATCGTTGGAAATCGATGGTACCGATTCACTGCGCATTACAAGTGGTGACGTTATGCTCGAATCAGCGGCGACCTCTGTACAATTTCACTTGAAGGTCCCCCAAGCCGATGCGGCGCGGTACTACAATGCTTCGCTGCTGGCGTCTGCCTTTACGGTTGCCCTGGCTGCCAACGCTCCCCTGCTGTTTGGGCATCGCCTATGGGACGACACACGCATTGCCGTCTTTGAGCAGGCTGTCGACACGGCTGGGCCGATCCCACGGGTGTCCTTTGGACGACGATATCTTGAGCATTCGTTGATGGAACTGTTCGACGACAACTGGACGTACCACGAGGCCTTGTTGCCGGTCCAGATCGAAGAAGCGCCAGCCCGCATGCCACACGTGCGGATGCATGGCGGCACCGTCTGGAATTGGAATCGCCCGCTGATCGGTTTTGAATCCGCTGGACAACCTCACTTGCGAATCGAGCACCGTCCGCTATCGGCCAGCCCAACTCTGAGTGACCTTTTTGCCGATTTGCATTTTTACTTAGGGCTGGTGCACTATTTGGCTGGCCTACCACAGCGATTGGAGTCGCAGCTAGAGTTTAGCCGGGTGAGCGAGAACTTTTATGCGGCAGCAAAATCGAGTTTGGACGCAGAAGTGTATTGGCTCGATGGTCGCAAGCATTCCCTAACGCACTTGCTCCAGGACAGTCTGTTGTCGCATGTGGTGAATGCCCTGACTGAACTAGGAACGGCCGCTGATCAAATCGCGTCGACGGAAGAAATTCTGCGTGGCCGACTGGAGACCCGCCAGAACGGGGCCGCTTGGCAGCGGCGGGTGCTGGCTGCCTGCGATGGGGACCTACAACAGTTGTTGGCCGTGTACGAATCGCGGCAGCAGGCCAGTCAACCCGTACATACTTGGTCGCTGAGGCTGTGAGCACGGCTGCCCCTAAAAAAAGCGGGGACCGCCGGGTTCGCGAATTGCCCTGTGAGCTAGTTTCAGCCCGGCCCCACATTCAAATGGGGCCAGAATTAGGTACACTAAAATTCTGAACGGCGTCGAGCTGGCACAGTCGTCCTCCCCGCATCGCTGTTATGAGTGGCTTCCCCTGGAGAATTGGTTATGTTTCTGCGAATAAAGTGTGTGCTGGGCTCGCTGTTGCTAGGCATGCTGCTGCTACCCGCCGCTGGGGTGGCTCAAGAGAGCGGGCAGGCTAAGTTGGACGAAGCGACCGCGCTGAAACTCAAAGCGGAATCCCCCGCCGACTTGGGGAAAGTTGTTGAGCTGTCCGAAGCGGCCATTGAAAGTGGGCTCGATGACGGCAACAAGCGGCTGGCCAAGCAATTGATCGCGGCTGCATCCTTCCAGCGCGCTCAACTGATGATTCAGTCGCTGCCCGGCGTCGCCAACAATCCCAATGCGGTCAGACAGCTCCGCCGCAAGACGCTCGATGAGCTCAAGAAGGCGGTCGAAAATAACCCGGCGCTGGCCGAAGCCTTTATCCTGATGGCCAAACTCGAGACGCTCCCCGGCGGCGATCGATCGGCTGCGCTGGACAATCTCAATCGGGCTATCGAAGTGCTCAAGGAAAAGCCGGTGGACCTCTCGGCGGCCTATATCATGCGCGCCCAGTTGCAAGAGGGAAACGATGAACGGATTGAGGACCTACGCAAGGCTGTCCAGTCCGACTCGACCAATATCGACGCTTGGCAAGCCCTGATCAGCATGCAACTACAACTGCAGCGTTACGCCGAGGCGCTCGACGATGCTAAGAGTCTGCTGGCGAAAGACGAAAGCAACACCGTGGCCGTAGTGGCCGCTGTCGAAGCGCTAATACGCCTGCAAAAGCGACAGGATGCCATTGAATTGCTCGACGCACGCATCGAAAAAAATCCGACCGAAGGGCTGTTCTACCGCATTCGTGCGGCCGCCTATCGCGAGGAATCCTATGCCGATGGCATCTCGGAAGAAGACCGCGAAGCGGCCAACAAAAAGGCGATGGCCGACTTGAATAAGGCCATTGAGTTGGATCCGCGGGACGCGGAAGCGCTGGTCATGCGCGGCATGCTGTACTATCAAATGGACGAAGTTGAAAAGGCCAATCGCGACATCACCGACTCTTTATTGATTCGGCCCGACTCGGTGCGCGGGGTGTTGATGCGAAGCATAGTCGCCGCGCAAGAGGGACGCTTTGCCGACGCAATTGCAGATATGGAAATGTTGGTACGAGCCGATCCGACCAACGCGGACTGGATTCGCCAACTGGCTGCCTATTATCAGATGGACAAACGCCCACGCCTGGCCATCCAGCTCTTGGACCAACTGTTGCAGGCCGAGCCGGAGGATCCGCGCGCATTGCGTTCGCGTGGCGATGCGAACTTGAGCGTCAATCTGCACGAAGCGGCAATCGAGGATTACGAGCTGGCGATTAAAGCTTTCGAAGCTAAGCGGGATACGTTGGAACCCGAGGAGTTTAAACTCGATTACAGCGGTTTGCTGAACAACCTAGCTTGGGTTCTGGCCACGTCTCCTAAGGATAGTCTGCGCGATGGCCCACATGCCGTGGAGCTAGCCTTAAAAGCCAGTGAGGCCACCGATTATGCTATGCCACACATCCTGAGCACACTGGCCGCGGCCTACGCCGAGGTGGGTGACTTCGAAAACGCGCGCAAGTGGGCGGCAAAAGCGGTCGAGCTGGGCAAGGATCAGGAGCACGAGCAGATCGAGCAACTGGAAAAGGAGCTGGAGAGCTACAAAGAGGATAAGCCCTGGCGCGAGAAGCAGGAGACTGAAGAGAACGAAGTTGCGCCGCTGGCTCCGTCGGATACCATCGATACCTAGCCATTCCAGCCCCCTCGCCGAAGTGTATTTCCAGTCCTGCGCGCCATCGCGCGGGGCGCGTTAGCGGGCGGGGCGCGTGCTTCCAGATGCAGTGCGAATGCGACTGCCAACCGTGCTGGGTTGGCTGGCGATCGTGGCACTGGCCATGGGTTGTAGGTAGTTCTGACCAGATTGGTAGAGCTGCAGGCGCTGCGACAACTCATCGCGATCCTCTTGGCTGGCCAACTGAACCGCTTCTCGTTGTAGCTCGGCGGCTTCGAGATGCCGCCCGCCGGCGGCGGTGGCAGCGGCTAGGGTGTCGAGCGCCTGTGCGGTGCGCTCGCCCGTCAGCTCGATGACCTTCTTGGCTGCCGACATGGCTAGCTCGATGTTGCGGAACTTGGGATTGGGGCAGGTCGCCATGAGCCAAGCGGCATTTTGATAAGCCCGCGGATACTTGCTGTTTATCGCGACGGCTTGGCGATAGGCCACAGTGGCTTGCTCCCACAGCCCGAGGAACTGATAGGCATCTGCCAAATCCGTGGCATAGGCCGCGCTGTCTGCGCCCAGTTCGGTGGCGCGCATGTAGTCGTCCAAGGCGTCTTCGTATGCCTCAAGCATGAAGCGGCAGTGTCCACGGCTGTTGTAATACTGTGGATCGGCTCCATCTAAGACGAT
>JBEBXX010000329.1:0-4151 GCA_040391435.1 Aureliella helgolandensis
CCCGACGCTCCGCGTCGGTCTTCCCCTCCCCTATCCTCCCATCTCCACTTTACTTCACTTCACTTCTATCCTTATCCTATCCCTATCCCCTTCCTTCCACTGCCCGCTCCCAACGCCTGAGCGTCTTCTGCTTGGGGCTGGAGAATTGTACGACGCGGAGCGTGGAGCCACACTGAGTGACGTCGAACAGCTACTGCGCTTGTACGACGCGGAGCGTCGAGCCACACTGGGCGGCATCACTGCGGTGCTATGGGAGGTGTTGCGGGGGCGACCGGGGCGGCAGGCTGGCCAAACAGCTTGCCGAGGCCTCTCGACAACTGCTGCTGAATCAAACCCGTCGCAGCGCTCTCCACTGCTTGTCGACCAAACTGCTGCAGCCCCGCCGTATCCATCTGCGGGTGAGTAATTGTGCCACGCACGGGAAAATTGAGCGACTGACCGCGCATGCCCGCCAGGAGCGGACTCTTGTCGATCCAATCATTCGGAATGGGCATGGAGGCCAGCATGTCCAACTGCCCATCCACGGTGACCGAACCAGCCGTCGAGATATTGGCATCGCCAACTTTAACATTGACATTGCGGTGAGTGACTTTGCCGTCGGCCATCTGAAAATCGATCTGCTGCTGCGGCATGTTCATCCAGACGGTCTGACTGCTGACGGCCTGCGTAAAATCCTTTCTGCGGATCGCATCGACCTGTTTGACCAAACCGATGACTTGATTGGACAGCGGGCCAGGACCGACGGTCACATTGTGCATGATCAACTGCCCCGCCACCGTTTGTCGGCGAGGATCCGCCGGAGTGAGCCGGGCATCGTCCAGTCGGAGACTCATTTTTCCATCAATACTGGTCGCCTCGGCCAGCAGCGGCGCGACGTACTTCAGCCAGCCCTGGCACATTTCAGGCGTGATCTCGACGTTTTCGAGCACCATCATCGGCTTTTGCAACAGCACTAGTTCGTTAGCCGTCAAGTCGCTGGTCACATCCCAGCGCAGCTTTCCGCCACTGACTGCGAACTCAGCGGCAGTAGCTAGTTGTCCCCCATCGATAGTAACCGGCACGTCGGCTTTGCCAAGCTGAATGCCGGCCACGCGAGCCTGCTCCCAGCCGATACGCGTAACCGCTTTGAGCCCCGCTAACGAGGAAGCGCCGGGATCGAGCGAACTCTTCCAAGTCACGTCGATGGGAACCGTTTGCTGACCGTAGAGCTGCACGTGATTGCCGGTCATCGGTGCGATCTTGGCGGTCAATGCGACTGAGTCATAGACCGCTTGCCCCTTCATGGCAATAGACTGCAGGTCCCCTTCAGGCCGATAGGCCAAAGTGCCGGCGTAGTTCATCCACGGAAATTGGATCTGCATGTTGTCGATATTGGCCGCGCCGCTGTCGGCCAGCCAATTGCCAGTCACCTTCGCCGTCACCGTGGGCTCTTCCCACATCGGTGTGGGAGCGATGGCATCGGCAGCCTTGCTCAGCACGACGATATTCTGCCCATCGGCATTGAGATTGAACGAGGCGGACTGCGACGTGAACTGCCAAGCCAATTGCCCCTGCACGCGTCCGCTGGCGCTGTACTCGATCGGCTCGCTGGTAGCATTTCCCGCACTCACTCCGGGCGGTAGAACGGCACTTGCTGCGACTGTCTGAGCGGCAGAGGTCGACTGCACATTTTGCAACATGCGGTCGAGATCCACCAAGAACATGGCTTGGCCAACCCGGCTGCCGCTGCCGTCTGGATTGGCAGAGTCGCGTGCGCCGAGCGAGAACGAGGTGGCCTGAACCTCTAGCTTCTCGATCTCCAAACGCAGCAGGTCGTTGGTATCGACGCGGCCCTTAAAATTCCCCACCATTTGTGGCTCGGCCAGAGTGATCTGGCCAGTAGAAATTTCCAGCGGCTGGCTGCGCCAGTTGGCTTCCAGCACTTCGACGTGGGTGAGGTCGATCCGTCCGCCGACGGCCAAGCTGAGGTTGCCTGCCAGTTTCATGTCCGGTGGCTCAGTCAGCCACATCGTGCCGCGGCGCTTCCAATTGGCCAAGTCACCCACCAGATTAAAAGTAAAGGCGGCCGGAGGCAACGCCTGACCTCCATCGCTGACCGCTACCAGCGACAATGGCTCTTGTAGATCGACCGACAATTGCTCGTCTTGCGATTTGAGCGTCAACTGCGCGCGTTCAATTTGCTGAGGCGCACCGTTTTCGAGCAATGCGGTGGCGGTGAACTGCCCATCCCAAGCGGGTTCTTGAATCTGTCCACCGCCGGTCGCTGCGATGACCATCGGCGTGGTCTTCAGCGTCCCGCTAGCCTCGACGCGATTCTCCGCGCTCAACTGCCATGACATATTCAAGTTGGCGTTGCCGGTCATGTCGCTGACCGGCAGTTCGATGTACTCGCTGGCTCGCTTCTGTAACAGGTCCAAGTCGACTCTGCCCACGAGCTGCCCAGACTGGATCGTACCGGCGGCTTCTAAGCTGCAGAATTCGGCGGTCGCCGTAGCGGCCACTCGCATACCGGCGGGGCCACGATCCGCGGTCACATCCACCGTCAGCGGATCGTCCCAACGGATCTGCTGTCCCGCTGCCATGGCTTGCAGGCCGGAAAGTTCCAGATGCGCACGACCCGTGGGCGAGCCCTGAGGGTCGATCTGTTGAACGATAGAAAATTGAGCTTGGCCTGCCTGCAGGTTCGTGTCTTCGCGGAGTGGCATCAATGATTGAGCCGCCCGGGCAAGTTTCGGCAGATCGACTGAGCCGCGTGCGTCGATCGAGCTGCGGTCAAGAAACGGATTCTGCAGCGTGGGCATTTCGATTGGCCACGGAATACTGGCCGAGGCGTCGGCTTGAGCGAAGTCGCACGACAATTTCACTCCGTCGATCCGCAGCAGTGCATCGGCCAGTGCGGCCCGTCCCGATGCCGAGACGAATTCGAGCTGGGCCGGATTCTCCCCGACCAATTGCGGCGCGATAATTTGCAAGCCGCGCGATTCAAGTTGTTGGACATCGAAGTCCCAGCGGTCGGCATCGACAATGTTCCCAGACAGCGTGCCGCTCACGCGACCACGCAGCTCCTGGATCGGAATCTCGGGCAGCCGGGCATGCACGACGTGCCAAAAATCGACAGGTATGGAATCGAGTCGCGCACGCAGCTCAAACGTTTGGCTCCCTTCGGCCTGCCGGACTTCGGCCGCAATTGTGCCGCGACTATCGGCGACCGTACCCGATACGTCAGCCAGCGTGGCTTGCAGTTCGATTGGTCCGATAACTTGTGCGGCTGTCGGCAATACTACCTGTAACTTGGGCATGGCGATGACCCACTGTTCAGGACGATCGGCTTGGACCATTAGAAATTTCGAATCGAGCACTTCGATCGTGCCGCTCATCGGTGTGGCAGCAGTCGTAGCATCCGGCGGCGTCGTATCGGTCATAAAACGCGCCAGCACGGGTTCCAGCGCCTGCTCTAAATTGGTGGTCCCATTAGCCGCTGCGACGGCCGCCTCTACGCCGCTTATGCGGACGGTCCCCAAGTTGGACGAATCGCGGATCCAAGACCACAGCCCCTTCTCGGTGCTGACTTGTCCTACTTTCGCCAGCAAGCGGTCTTGGGCGTCGTAAAGTTGCAAGCCCGTGGCTTGCACCGGGCTGAACCAACCCGCTTGCACTGCATCGAAATCAACTCGCAACGGCGCAATACCTGCGAAGCGATCGATGAGTGGAATGAGAACCGCGCGACGCATCACCAGCGTTGGAAGCAGGACAACGAGCACGGCCATTGCGACAGCCGCTGAGCCGAGCACCAGCTTCCATTTCGCGCGGCGTTGGTTGCTGCTTCGGCCGCTGCGCCAGCCGCGGTTTCTCCCTGCCGGAGCCGCGAATTCATTATCGGGTTCGTTGCGGGCGTTTCTACGTGCCATGAGCCGAAGACTCCGTACCAAAGGATGAGGACTAACCGCTTAAATTCTTGCAGGCTCTACGATTTGACGCCAGATCGATTGGCACTGGAAAAAAGGGGCGCTCTGGGGATATGGGGCGGATTGTCTTTGCTGCCTTGAGCGGAAAGTGCTCTTGCTCAGAATGGGCAAGACAGCTATTCCGAATAGCCAGACCATCGCTGACTTTTGGATCGCGCTTCGTTTAACCGCGTGCCCAACGGGCCG
>JBEBXX010000330.1:0-4145 GCA_040391435.1 Aureliella helgolandensis
CGCTGCTGCCACCTCAGCCCTGATCAAAGATTGTTTGTGGGGCTTGCATTCGTGTACCGAACTCGTTGTCGGCTCGGCACGTAACAGGAGTCGTTGAAAAACGGACTGCTGAGATAGCCGATTTGCCGCTAGCCACGGTTCGCTGGGTATAGCAAAGTACCGCGGCTAGCCTTAAAAATGATCGAATACTCCGCATTTAATAAGCCGTAGGCAGCCCTCCACGAGCCCGAGGGTGGCGTGTGCAGCAAGGCAGTGCCGTAACAGCGCTGCGCTCGTTACGAGCCTACGGGTTGCGAGCCTACGGGTTACGAGCCTACGGATCGGATTGACCGAGTATGACGGGCACGACGATGTTGCGACCTTCGCGAACGATGCCGAGGCGAACGGTATCGCCTGGGTTCTTGCGCTCAATGTGCATCAACAGGTCGTCGGCGGTCCGCACAGGTTGATCGTCGATCGACTGGATCAAATCTGCAGCGGATGTATCGATCGAACTCTGCTCGTAGCGGTAAGGGCCCTGTCTGAGCGTCTTGGTGACCAATCGAAAGCCTTGCAAGCCGGCCTTTTCAGCCGGGCCGCCACTAGCTACGTCAACGATTAGAAGTCCAGAATCATTTTCATAAACGCGGGTGATACCGATGGTCGGGCGTATGATCCGTCCATGGCTGATCAACTGGGGAACGATGCGCTCAAGCGTGCTGACGGGAATAGCAAAACCGACTCCTGAGCTATCGCCACTGCTGCTCATGATCGCGGTCGCCATGCCAATCAACTGGCCGCGGGTATTGAGCAGCGGTCCGCCGGAATTGCCTTGATTTAGATCCGCGTCGATTTGGATCAGCGCACGCATCGTCCGCCGCGCGCGAGATGGAATTTGCCGATTGAGGCTGGAGATCATACCGGTCGACATGGTCCGCTCGAGTCCAAATGGATTGCCGATCGCGTAGATCTTTTGTCCAACGCGCAGACTCTGTGATGTTCCCCAGCTCAAGGGGATGAGCTGATCTTCGGGGGCATCGATTTTTAGGACCGCAATGTCTGTGTCGGGATCTTGTCCCACCAACACGGCAGGATAGGACAGGCCGTTGAACAAGCTGACCGAGATCTCCTTGGCTCCGTCGATAACGTGCTGGTTGGTCACAATCATGCCACTGGTATCCAAAACGGACCCGCTGCCAGAGCCCTCGCGCATCGATAGCTGCTGGAACGACTCGATGCCCACCGAGCGCGTCGCGATGTGTACCACGCTACGATTGCAGTGCTCGTATACGGCGATGTTGACTCGCTCCTCAGGTAGGAGCTGCTCAGTCAAGCTATCCGCGCCAGAACTGGCCGCGACCTCGCCGGTTGGTGGAAGGGTGGTCAACTGAGCGTGGAGGCGTATGGAATAGGCCATACAAACGAAGGCCATCATCAGTCCAGTGCTCACAATAGGCTGGCGCATTGCGTTCAAACTCCTGCTGGTAAGGGTCGATTATTGCCAACGATACTCGGCGGCATGTGCGGCTGGCGCGGCTATGCGCACGCCCCAGTCGGGGCGCGCGTTAGAAAGTTTTGCCACGGATTGCTCGGCCAGGTCCTGGTTTTCAGCAAAACCAAAGACGGTCGGCCCCCAACTGCTCTGGCCAACTGCGCGCAGCCCGCTGTGGCGAGCGCACTGCACTGCGGCGGCGACGTCAGAGCCGTTGTACAATCCGCCTTGGTAGCGGCTGAAGAGCTGTCCTGCCAACTCCATATATTGGTCTAGGCAATGAGTGAAGTCGTTGAAACTGCGGCTGTTCGACGCCAAATTAAAGACCTCGTGGGCCAGACCCAACATCTCGTTGCGATGAGGGTTGGGAAGCGCTCCGAGTTCGGCCATCCACTGCGTTTCCTGAGCCCCGCATACTTCCTGGCGATTCGGCGGTAGGATCAAAACCGCTCGCCAGTCGCAGACAACCGCCGTGCTTTGACACGCCAACGCTCGCCGGCCGGTATACAGCCCACCTGAGCCTGAGGCACACTGGTCAAGACCGGTAGGCTGGCCTCGATCCAAGATCAGGCCGCCATGTAAAAAACCGAAGAGACCAATCGCTGAGCGCAGCCCGCGACCTGCAGCTTGAGTCAACCATGGTGCCGAGCTGAGTGGATGTGCGTTAAACGCTGAACACCAGCCCTGGGCCTGCGATGTGGGCTCTTGTCCGCTTTCGCCATTATCCGCAGAGCAGTGTTCCGTAGATGGGTCAGGCTGGCTACCCCGGGCAAACAGTTCGAGACCCGCGGCCACTGCGCACGCCAACTGGGTTCCCGCGCCCAGACCGCTGTGCATCGGCAAAGCTTTGATCAGGCGAATCTGGCATTCTGTCGCTCGTGCCGCAGTCGCCGCACTATCGAAGACCGGATGCCGTTCCACTACTGCAGTCATCCTCCGCTGGTATTCCAGTCTCAGCTCGGCGCGCTCGCTGCGGCTCAGTTCCGGTGCAAGTTCGAGCTCGGATGCATCCACAGTCGTACGACCGCTCAGCGACGACGTTTCGCGCGAGCGTGAGTCGCGAGGTGAGTCGCTGAGTGAGTCGCCCGGCAAATCGCTCGAGGCGTAGTCCCCCGGGATGTAGGCGCGGGCTGTGCGGGGAGCGGTAGGGTAGTTTGCAGAGGAGCGAGCATCCGCGAAGCTAATTTCAAAGCCGGGCGCGTCCAGCATCATTCCCAGCCCTGCGTATCGCCAGGGTTCGTCAGCAGCCAGCTCCATCAGCCCGAAATGCAGGCGGCAGCCGGTACGGAGGTGCAGCACGTTCATAGCGGTGTGCCATTTGCCTGGAAGAAATCTCGCAAAAGCTGCCAAGCTTGCTGCTCGCGCTCGCCGGCTGTTTTGGCGATCGTCACCGTAAAACGCTGCAGATCATCGTGGAGCACATGCGGCTCGATCAAGTGAATGCGGCTGGCTAATATGGTTGCCTCAAGTATTGCATGTTTGGCTCGATTCCATCCCCAGAACGGTCGCTGAACGGCTTGGCTTAACAATTGAGCTTGCGCCTCGCTGCGGGCCTGGCTCGTGTCCCAATGGCTGACTCTTAGGTGATACCAGTGACAAGCGGTAGGTATCGTCCACCCCAAGCATTGGGTGCCTGCTTCTGCTTCGCTGCGCAGCGGCTCGAAAGTCAGGTTCGTTGGCAGTCCGAGCGCCGCCTCGACGATCGGTAGCACATCGTCGACCACGTGGAAGACGCAATCCGCATTGGCTTGTAGATAGCGAAAGGTCGTGGAGCTGGCAAAGGGGCGCAGCGTCCAGTGTTGCAGATCAACATCCACTACTGGACCCATTGGCGCGACATGCGGCGTACCATCTAAAGAGGTTGTAGTAAGCAGGCCTTCGATAATCACCGTCCCAGCTCCTGCGTTTGGGAGCCCGCTTGTGAGCCGGGAGACTGTTCGCCTGCACGCACCGCTTGACGGACAAAGTCTACGTAGCGAGCTATAACTGCCTCGCGGTGCAAGCTGCGAAATGGGTCGTGCAATTCGTCTTCTACGACGAACAGTTGACACCTCTCGCCGGCTCGCCGTGCGAACTCGACGGAGGCTTTGCAACACGTCATGTAATCGGATGTACCGTGGCTGAGCAGCAGTGGTGCGCGCAGGCGGTCGGCATGTTGTAGGGCCCACTGGCCGCTATCGACTAGACCGGCACCCAGTCGGAGGCTCATTTGATTGTGGAACAATTCATCGTCCCGCAGCATCTGCTGCTCGGCCGGATCGCTCATCAATCGCTCCGGCACAATCTGCGAACGCAGTTTTAAGTTGGGCGCAATCCGCAGCAAGCCGCGTGCAAACCAGATAGTGGTCGGCGAGACGGGATTGGCTTTCTCCAGCATCGGACTGGACGAGATGACGTAGCCGGCCTGAGCAGCTTCGCGCAGAGCAAAATTGATGACTAGATTGCCACCCATGCTGTGACCGAACAAGACCGTGGGGACCTCGGGATGCTGCGCGCGATTCCACTGCAGGAATTCGCTGATGTCCGATAGCAGAGAATCGTAGGAGCGAATGGTGCCGCGCCTCTCTGGACTCCGCCCGTGCCCCTGTTGATCGAAGGCCGAGGCGGAGAATCCTGCTTCCACAAACCTAGCTGCCAGCGGTGCATAGCGTCCGCCGTGCTCGCCTAAGCCATA
>JBEBXX010000331.1:0-4137 GCA_040391435.1 Aureliella helgolandensis
CAGCTCGACTACATGCAAGTCGCCATCACAACCGGCGTGGGGCCGTGTCTCCTGCGGCGACTGCTCGATCACTTCGGCTCAGCCACCGACGTTCTATCGGCCAGTCCCCAGATGTTGAGCGAAGTCGAAGGAGTCGGATTGCCACTGGCCCGACGTCTCCGCTCCAGCGAATTCCGAGACCAAGCCCTCTTGATTTGCGACGTTTGCCAACACCGCGAGATCGACATTCTCTTTCCTAATCAAGCTGCATTCCCGAGGCTGCTGCGCGAGATTGCCGACCCACCCAGTTTGCTGTACGTGCGGGGTAGCTTGCGGACCGTGGATGCGATGAGTATCGCTATCGTGGGCACGCGTGGTGCCTCCCAATACGGACGCAGCCAAGCTGAGCGGTTCGCGCGGGGCCTAGCCCGCGCCGGGCTGACCATTGTCAGCGGTCTGGCGCGAGGCATCGATGCAGCGGCCCATCACGGAGCTCTCGAAGCCGAGGGCCGAACGATCGCCGTGCAGAGCAATGGCGTAGCAGACATTTATCCTCCACAGCATGCAGCGCTGGCCGAGCGGATTATCGCCGGCGGAGCGCTGATCAGCGAAATGCCGCCGGGCACTAAGCCTAAACGCGGCATGTTTCCACAGCGCAATCGGCTCATCAGCGGCTTGTCGCTGGGCACGATTGTCATCGAAGCGGCCGAGCGCTCTGGGGCACTCATCACCGCCCGCCTAGCCGGTGAGCAGGGACGCGATGTGTTCGCCCTGCCAGGACTGGTCACCTCGCCCAGCGCCGGCGGCTGCCATCAATTGATTCGGGACGGCGCACAATTGATTCGCAGTCCCGAGGATGTGCTCGAAGGACTCGGCCCGCTAGTGGAAGGGGTGACGCTTTCTTCCGAACAGACCGTGCGACATGCCGCCGAACTGCAGCTCAACGAGCAGGAGACGATCGTGCTGCAAGCCATCCAGCTCGAGCCGACCGATATCAACCACGTCGTGGCAGCAAGTGGACTTCCCGTACCACGCGTGCTGAGTACCCTTAGCGTATTGGAGATGCGTCATCTAGTGCGTCGTCTCAGCGGTCAGCTTGTGCAGCGCAGCTAAAGGATGTTGGACCTTTGTCACTCGACGTACCTTCCATCCTGGGAACAGGCGGACTGATCGCGCGGCGGCTCAAGCACTACGAAGAGCGGCCTGAACAGTTAGCCATGGCCCAGGCTGTAGCGCAAGCGATGGCCGACAAGCGGCACTTGATCGCCGAGGCCGGCACGGGGGTGGGTAAGAGTTTCGCCTACTTGGTACCGGCGATTCTGTTCGCCACGGCCGACCAAGAGGAATCGCCGACGGCGGGCGGTGGGGCACCGGCAGAGAAAAGGTCCAGTCGCCGCGTAGTGGTCAGCACGCACACGATCAGTTTGCAAGAGCAATTGATCGACAAAGACCTGCCACTTCTCAACGCGGTCATCCCTCGCGAGTTTTCATCGGTACTCGTCAAAGGTCGCAGCAATTACATTAGTTTGCGGCGCTATGAAATCGCTCGCCAACGAGCCGTGAGCATGCTCAACGACACGGAGTTCTCGCAGCTAGAGCAGCTCAAAGGCTGGCTGGCCAACACTACCGATGGTTCGCTCAGCAGCCTGCCTTTCAAACCGCTGGGGTCGCTGTGGGACGAAGTCGCCAGCGACAGCAGCAATTGCTTGGGCCGCGCGTGCAAGACGTATGAACAGTGCCACTACTACCGCGCACGCAGGCGAGTCCACGGGGCGCAGATCTTAGTCGTCAACCACGCCATGTTCTTCACCGACCTAGCCCTGCGGCGGCAGGCGGGTTTTGGCATCATTCCCGATTACGACGCAGCCATCCTGGACGAATGCCACACGCTCGAGTCAGTGGCCAGTTCCCATCTAGGGCTGAAGGTGACCAATGGGCAAGTTCTGTATGCGCTGAACAAACTCTACAATCCAGCCACTGGCAAAGGCCTGCTAGTGGCCATGGACCTGCACCGCATGGTTGAGAAAGTCACGCAGGCGCACTACCACATCGATCAACTGGTATTCGATCTCGACAACTGGATGGGCTCTGAGCAAGCCGCCGCGCGCCGCGTGCGATCGCCTCTGAAAATTCCCAATCTACTGAGCGACGGCTTGGAGCAGTTGGCCTTGGCGCTCCTGCAAATGTCCGACAACGCATCCGATGCCTCGCGGCGGCAGGATTTAATCTCGGCCGCAACCCGTCTGCAATCCCTCTCGGGAGACTTGAAGAGCTGGTTGGCTCAAGCAGATGAGGGCCTAGTGTACTGGCTGGAGAGAACGACTACGCGTCGCGGCGAACTGCGAGTCGAGATGCACGCGGCACCGATCGACATCTCGCAGCGGATGCGCGAAATGCTTTTTCAAGAGGTCCCCAGCGTGATCATGACCAGCGCCACGGTATCCACGGGGCGACAGGGTGGCTTCGAATTCTTCCAATCCCGAGTGGGCGCGACGGGCAGCTTGACTACTCAGCAGGGCAGTCCCTTTGACTATCAACGACAGGCCGAGTTGATTGTGGTGGGCGACATGCCGGATCCATCGTCGCAGAAAAAGGAGTACGAGAATTTGCTGCCCAAGATGATCGAGCGGTATCTCTTGCGCACGCAGGGGCGGGCCTTCGTACTGTTCACCAGCTACAGCTTGCTGCGCAGCACGGCGCAGAAGATGAGTCGCTGGTTTGCTGAAAACAACATGACGTTGTACAGCCAAGCCGACGGGACGCCGCGCGGACAATTACTTGAGCAGTTCAAGCGCAATCCCCGCGGGGCCTTGTTTGGCACCGATAGCTTCTGGCAAGGAGTCGACGTGCCTGGCGACGCGCTGGGCAATGTTATCATTACCAAGCTCCCCTTTAGTGTTCCTGATCACCCGCTGTTGGAGGCGCGCCTGGAAGCCATCCGCGCCGCCGGCGGCAATCCTTTTCGCGACTATCAATTGCCCGAAGCGGTGATCAAGCTGCGCCAGGGATTCGGACGGCTGATTCGCACCGCGCAGGACACCGGCATCGTGGTCATTCTCGATCCACGCATCAAAAGCAAATACTACGGCCGCACCTTTTTAAGTTCGCTACCGCAGTGCACCGTCACACAGCATTCGGTAGTTCCTTAAGCAAATGTCGTAGACCGCTCCGTGGTGCTATGTCGTGGGCCGCTCCGCGGTCCTTGCTCCTAAAGCTTATTTTTGGTTCATGCTCATAGTGGATGCCCTTAGATGCATAAACATATGCATAGGCAACTGATCGCGGAGCGATCAACGACACTATGGACCGCTCCGCGGTCCTGGCTCCTAAAGCTTATTGCTGATTCATGCTCTTAGTGGATGCTCTTAGATGCATAAACATATGCATAGGCAACTGATCGCGGAGCGATCAACGACACTAACTCAACTACAATACAGCCCGACGGGCACTAATGCCACAAGCTTGCTCGACGCGCTGCAACACTTCGCTGGCCTGGGCCCGCGCCCGCTGGGCACCCGCTTGCAAGATGTCAGCTACCGTGTCGGGACGACCAGCTAACTCGGCGCGGCGAGTGTGCGCAGCCGCAAAATAGCGCTCGGCCGCATCGGCCAACGACTTCTTGATCTGGCCGTAACCGAAACCACCTTGCCGATACAGGTCGGCCATATCTTGCACTTCCGCTGGGCTGCCGAACAACTGGAACAATTGGTAGAGATGGTCGCTGTCGGGATCCTTGGACTCTTCCATGGCGCGGCTGTCAGTCGGGATGCGCATGATCTTTTTGCGCGCCAGCTTGGGAACTTCAAAGATACCAATCGTATTATCGTAGCTCTTGGACATCTTCTCGCCGTCGGTCCCGGGCACCTTAGCCGCATTGGATAGCAACCTCGCTTCGGGCAGCACAAAGGCTTGTCCGTAATGATGATTGAAACTATTGGCTAAGTCGCGACAGACTTCGATATGCTGCACTTGATCCTGACCGACCGGCACCCAATTGGAGTCGTAAGCTAAAATATCTGCCGCCATCAACACGGGGTAGGTAAACAGGCCTGCATCGGCCGTTAAGCCGCGCGCTTTCTTCTCTTTAAAAGCGTGGCAACGTTCGAGCAGGCCGAGCGGCGTGCAAGTCATCAAAATCCAGGTCAACTGAGTAACCTC
>JBEBXX010000332.1:0-4137 GCA_040391435.1 Aureliella helgolandensis
GTGGCGTATGCTTCTAGCTTGCGAGTGGCGTATGCTTCTAGCTTGCGAGTGGCGTATGCTTCTAGCTTGCGAGTGGCGTATGCTTCTAGCTTGCGATCTTATTTTTGCCGCACTGGCAAGCAGGATGCATACCCCACTGGATTGGCAAGCAGGATGCATACCCCACTGGTCTGGCAAGCAGGATGCATACCCCACTGGTCTGGCAAGCAGGATGCATACCCCACTTGTTTGACAAGCAGGATGCATACCCCACTCGTTCTGCGACTCATATCAAGCCGACCATCTTTCGTCCGATCCAAAACACAGACATCATCAATATAAGCGCAGCGGCAACCAGAGGGTGACTCCAGAGTTGAATTCGACGGATTTCCGTGGGTGGCTCGGGAACTTCGGCGATGGCTTTGACAATTTGGGTAAGATCGTCAATGGCGACTACCCTCCCACGGGTGACGCGTGCAAGTTCTTCGAGCACCTCGGGTCGGGCGGGCTTGCCTACTTGTTCAAGCTTGGCACCTTGCACAAAGAGTGTGGTTTCCAGTTCGGCGTCGGTCTGTGGGCAGCGCACAGTCACTTGATGCGCGCCCGGTTCGGCGGTCGTAAAGACGCCGGCGAAACCACCCCACTCGGCACCGGTGCTGCTCATTTGCACGGTCTCAGTTCTTCCCGAGGGGGCGACGATGCGCGCAAAAACTTCTCCACGACTCAGCGGCTCGCCGTTTTTCTCCATAACGTTGGCGCTCAGAGCTACTGTCTGGCGGACTTGCGGCTGCTCGGGCGAATAGAAGAAACGAATTCGCTCTCCCTCGGCCATGTTGCGTTGGTAGGCCATCCAGCGCACCACTTGTCCCCAAAATCTGTAGTGATACAGGTCCTCCACGCCGCGCCGCCAGCGCCATGCGCCGTCGGTCCCCATGAACAAAACTTTGCCCGTGCCGAAGGTGCGTGTGACCAACAGCGGGATGCGGCCATATTCGTTGGACGACTCTTGGTGAACCGCCAACACATCGGTGCCCGCCTTGGCCCGCACCACTGGCGCGTTCCACTGGAATCCGGGCAGATTCTCCCAAACCTGCATATTCTCATCTTGAGTATCGGCCAGTTTCGTGAGCAGACTGCGCCGCCCCAGCTCAGTTAGTGCGAAGTGGTTCGGCGTGCGCGATCCCCAGCCTGACGGCTGAGCCGCATCGAAGACCACCGGTAGCAGCGGATCGAGTGGAGAACCGACGAGCGACATCGAGTAGCCTTTCAGGCCAGGCATAAATACGAGGCCACTAGCCTGCTGCTCCACCAAGCCTTTTAGCAAGCGACACTGCTCCTCGGTCAACTGTCCCTCCTCCATACCTACGTCTCCCAAGAAGACTACGTCGTACTGCGACAGTTCTTCTAAGGCATCAGGAAATGCGGGAATATAATCGCGATTTCCGCCACCGACTTTGTTCAGTTCGGGATGGAACAACAGGCAGCTAACCTCTATCCCCGGATCGCGCGAGAGTGCGTTGCGCAAGTAGCGATACTCCCAGCGCGGCAGCGATTCGACGACTAGGACTTTTAATTTTTCTTCGCGCACCGCGATGGGCGTCTGGCGGCGGTTGTTGTCGGTCACTCGCTCCTCGGGGTGTCCGGGAACGTCGAGCGTCAGCGTATAGTCGCCCACATTCTCTGGCTTCCACAGGATGGCATCGGAGGTGCGTCCCATCGCTGCCACACGCACTTGGTGCTGAACCACGGTGCCGTCGGAGACGCGCAGTTCGACTTGTACATTATGGTCGCGTGGCAGCGAGCTTTCGATTGTAAATGGGAGTCGAACATTCTTGCCCGCCACGCCAAAGGTGGGCACATCGAAGCTGAGCAGATCTAAATCGGGCAAGCGCGTTTGACTTCCCAGCGGCACTCCAAAGATTGGGATCTGATCCAAGCGCAGACGCTGAGCCGCCTGCACCGGCGGCAAGCCTGCATTCCAGTCGCCGTCGGAAGCCAGCACCACGGCCCGCAAGTTTGGATGGCGGTCGCGAGCATCCGTCAGCGCCTGATACAGGTCGCTACTAGATCCACCCTCTTCAGTAGCGAAGGGCGTCAGCACGATTTCCAGCTTTGCGTGGAGCGTTTCCCAGGTGGCGGGATCCAGCAGCGGTTCCATCGCTCGCCGGCGCGTTAACAAGGGCACGGATTGCGTTTGTTCCAGCCCCACGTCCTGCGTATTCATGCTCAGCGATTGGTCGCCTAAAACCACTACCGTAGGCTTGTCCGATGGCTTAAAGGTTTGGATTGACTCGGGCTGATTGAGCAGCAGTAGGCAGGCACTCACAATCGCGATGCGCAACAATTCCAACAGGCCGACTGGGGTGCGAAAGCCGCTGCGTCGCCAAGCGAGCCCGCTGAGCGCGCAGACCGACACCAGCGCTGCAATTGAGATCGCGAGCGTCAGCGAGGTCCATTGGAAAGCGAACGTGGTTTCAGACATGCGTGAAGGTCAACAAAGTGGTGAACTGTGGACTCAGCCAGAGCCCGGGGACGAGTTTCAGTTTTGCCATGCGGTGCGCGTGGCGGTGCGGATGGGAGCCTTTCGCGGCAGGCACAGCACAGCTTCCAGCACCAGCGCTAGGATCATAGCCATCAGGAATGCTCGCCAGACCTCCCGCACGATGCCCGTCAAACTTCCGGCGCGCTGGTCGACTCGCGAGAACGGCAGCCCGGCAAATAAGCCATCGATCTGGTCATCGCCAACTCGGCCCTGCTGGTCCTCAGCCAGCCCGCGATTGACCGCGAACAGGCGCTCGGCGTGCTGGTACACACCCGCTTGCCAGTTATATTCCGTGGACAGCACATCCTCGATGCCGGCCACGCGCCTCCATTGCTCAGTTGACTCACTTGGCCCATTGGCCTGGTTGACTTCGCCGGCGATGCGCTGCGTGGTATTGCCTAGCGCCGTCTGCCCGCGCTCGATTGCTCGCTGAATGGCTACAAACAAAACCACACCGCTCTCGGCCAGCGTCGACGCGCGAGGATCGGGAGAACCAGCAAAAAAATAAACGCCGCCCCGCGAGGTGGGAACTCGAGCCAGCAGCGGCGCTCCGCCGGTTAAGGTGGCCAGCTTCGACCACTCGACGTCGCCAGCCAGTTTCCCATAACCGCGCAACTCCAATTGACCAACCGGCAGACCTGCACCACTACTGGTAGCAGCCAGCAGATCTTGGTCACCGCGCCAGTTCTCCACCATTACCTTGTGCTCTTGGCCGACCCACCCGTCCCAGCGGACTCCCATGAACTGTTCGTTCAGCGGCATGTTGCTGCCAGCCGATAATCGGCTGGGAGGAAAGAAAATAAGTTGCCCGCCGTCGGCGACGTACTTCTCAACTGCGGGAGCGATCGCCGGCGATGGCAAGCTGGTTTGCCACAGCAGCAGCGACGTGTCATCCAGGATTAGCGAGTCGAGTTGATCGGGGCTGAGCACCTGGACATCATCATGGCTGACACCGTCCGTGGAGACGGAAGCGGCAATTTCCAGTGGCCGTGTGGCAGCTCGATCTTCGCTGACTACCACCACGCGTCGCGGCGGTGGGTCGTCGAATACGAAGTAAAATTCGTTGTCGGCATTGTTCTCGTCGGCTGGTAGCGAAACGCGTCCCCAGCCCTTGGTTTGGTCGCCTGCCAGAGGTACGCGATGGTTGCGGATCTCTGTTTGACCGCCGCTGAGTTCGACGCTCAATTCGCTGCGTGCACCTTCGATTTCAATCTGTACGGGCACGCTCAGCTTATCATCCGCACCAGTGCCTGCGCTCGCCCGCGATAAACGCAATGACAGCAGGAGGTTGTTCTCGGTGGCACCGCTGGACGCTCCGCTCTCGCGACGAGCGTCGGTCACACGAATGGCAATATTCGCATCAGCCTGATCGGGGTAGGCCAGCAAGTGAAAGCGAACCGACTGTGGCAAGTTTTTGAAGCCGTCGCGCACCATGGCCCAGGATCCGCTGTCGGCACTCCAGTCGGCTTCCGCGAGGTCGGAGCAGATCCAGATTTCGGTCGGCCCTGGCTTGTTCGTCTCTAAATAGTCCAGGGCTGCCTGCAGCATGCTCGGCAAATTGGCGGACGCGCTGGAAGCTTGCAGGGCAGGGGAGTCGATTAGGCCGTCGAGCGATT
>JBEBXX010000333.1:0-4120 GCA_040391435.1 Aureliella helgolandensis
AACCGATTTTGTAAGCGAACGCTGCCATCTTCCAGACAGCAGTGCAGATGACTTGCTGGGGGCCTGTGACGAGTACGAAGCGATGATCGCAGCCGCCGGTGGCATCGACTTGCAACTGCTCGGCATTGGGGGCGACGGCCATATTGCGTTCAATGAGCCCGGCAGCTCGCTAGCTAGCCGCACGCGCCTCAAAGCTCTCACTCAGCGGACTCGCCGCGACAATGCACGCTTCTTCGACTCACTGGACGAGGTCCCCAAACTATCGATGACGATGGGCGTGGGCTCCATTCTCGACGCGCGACGCATCCTGCTGCTGGCTACCGGCAGTGGCAAAGCCGAGGTCATCAAGGCCCTGGTCGAAGGCCCTGTCACAGCCAACCTGCCGGCGTCGGCACTACAACTGCATCCGCAGGTGATCGTGCTCGTCGACCGCGACGCGGCCGGAGGCTTGTCGCGTGCCGACTATTTCGAGGAAGTTGAAAAAATCCAGAGTGCTCTGGAACGCTAAGGCTGCCGATACCGAAGATAAAGTGAGACGCACATGCGAGTGACCGTGGTCGATGGGAGTGAAAGCGCTTCGCGCCGCCAATCGAATTTAATTTCGTATGTGGTCGACGAGCAATTGGCCATCGATGCCGGGGCGCTGGCCCTGCTGCCGCTGGCCGAGCAGAAGAAACTAACCACCGTCTTCCTCTCCCACTCGCACACCGACCATATCGCCACGCTGCCGCTGCTGCTTGAAAATGTCTACACCTGGACGGCGGACTGCATTACCGTCTACGCCAGCGCATCGACGATCGCCGATTTGAAGCAGCATGTGTTCAACGATCGAATCTGGCCGGACATCTTCCGCATAGCACAGGTCGCGACACCTTTTGTCGATCTGCGTCCCATCGCGGCCGGTCAAACGATTCAGCTTGGCGATACACGCGTCACAGCCTTTGATGTGCAGCACACCATCCCCACGCTAGGCTACGTGGTGCAGGACCGCAGCGACGCGGTAGCGGTTGTGGCCGACACGGGCCCCTGCGATGGAATCTGGGAATTTCTGTCAGCCGTCGCTAATTTGCGGGCTGTCTTTTTGGAAATAAGCTTCCCCAACACGCTACAGTGGCTGGCAGATATTTCGCAGCATCTGACGCCTCAGCACTTTTTGACAGAGACGCGCAAATTGCAGCGCGACGTGGCTTGGTTCGTAACGCATATGAAGCCGGAATTCGCCAGCCAAATTGTCGAAGAAGTCGCCGCCCTACAGCTCGCGCGCTGTCAGTTCGCAGTCGGCGCGCAGTGTTATGAATTCCGCAACGAAGCTGGTTAGCCTGTGGGTAGCGCTCTACTGGACCTTCAGCCCGGAATACCGTTAAGCCTTCTTAACGAATTCGGACTTGAGCTGCATCGCTCCAATACCGTCGATCTTGCAGTCGATATCATGATCGCCATCGACCAGCCGAATGTTTTTGACTTTCGTACCACCTTTGACCACTTGGGCGGTCCCCTTGACCTTAAGATCCTTGATAACAATCACCGAGTCGCCAGACTGCAGCGGCTTGCCATGGGCGTCACGCACCACGTCGTCTTCGGCTTGGGGAATCTCCTGCGGATTCCATTCATGCGCGCAACTGGGGCAGATCAGTAACAGTCCATCTTGGTAGGCAAATTCCGATTCGCACTGCGGACAATTGGGAAGCTCACTCATTACAAAACCCTCGGAACCGGTGGGATGGAAACAATGCACACAGTCAGCATTGTCCCCCCATTGCGCGCGGGCGCACAGGGCAGGCTCGCCGCCGGCATCCACTGGCCAATCTAAGCCTTGCCAACGGCCGGGTGAACGCCGCACCCAACCGTCGCTCAGCACCGGAGCCGAAACAAGCAAACACAGCGGAAGAAGCGGTAGTGCGCTAGCCGATAGGCCACGCCCTAGGAAGCTTGACGCATCGACGCTGCGGCATCGGCCGAGGGCACCGCCGGCGAACTCAGTTCGCTGCGTAGAATTTTCACGTCCGACGGTGCCACCAGCCCCAACGTAATGCGATTGCCCTGAATACGTACCACCTCGACGGTGATGTTGCCGTCGATCACCAGCTTCTCACCCACTTTACGACTCAGAACTAACATGGCAATTCTTCCTTGAGCAAGATGCTGGCGGCGAAATAGAGCTGTTGGTCTGCCGCGTCCCAACACCCTAATTATCTGCCCAGCGTGTGACACCTTAGGTCACACTCGGTGCAGATTATCGCGGAATCTGCATCATCAGGCAAAAATTCATCGACCACTTTCAAGCTCGAAAATTGGTCCGATGCTGGACCCTGAGCATTTGTTACCCGTCGCACTTGGCGAAAGCCGGGAGAAAGCCGATAATGCGGCCCGCCGCACACACGCACTGGGGCCAAAGTAAAACTTTGCAACGTTAGGCAGCTTGTTAAGTGCCGAGCGGCATCCACCACTATGGAGCAAGCAACACTACTCCCTTACGGCTAGTTTGTTTTCTCGAGACGGCGAGTTTGTTTCTCGAGCCTGTTTGGCGATGAGTCTAGTCGTGCGGTTCGACTGAGCGGGATATGGCTCTTCGGACATGGGGGAGTAGAGGGAGAGGGAGTGGAGAGAGAGGAGAGAGAGAGGAGAGGGAGTGGAGAGGAGAGATGAGAGGTGGAGAGGAGCAAGGATCGGCGGAGCGATCCACGACAGTCAAGTCATTATCTGAGTTCGAACTGAAGTTATTATGGAACATGCGAGTCGGCAAGTGCTCCTTGGAGGAGCGAAAACGGTGGTCGTCAAAGTCGGCTCACGCGTGCTGTCTGGGCCCAATGCCTGCCTCGATCGCGAACAGGTGCGAGCACTGGCAACCCAACTGGCCGCCATCGCCGACGGTGGACATCAGGTCGTGTTGGTCAGCAGCGGTGCCGTAGCGTCGGGTATGGGCCGACTAAAACTCGCCCAGCGACCGACGGATTTGGCGCGGCTGCAAGCGGTAGCGGCCGTCGGCCAAGCACACCTCATCCAGTCCTACGAAAACTACTTTGCCGAACTGGGACGCCACGCGGCTCAGATCCTACTGACCACCGACGACTTGGACGACCGCACACGCTATCTCAACGTCCGCAATACCCTCATGGCCCTCTTGGAGATGGGGGTCATTCCCATCATCAATGAAAATGACACGGTGGCCGTTGAGGAGCTGCAGACCACCTTTGGCGATAACGACCGCCTAGCCGCTATGGTAGCCGGACTTTTTCCGCGCCCCGCTCTGATTATCCTGAGCGATGTGCAGGGCCTCTACAGCGGTGACCCAAGTTTGCCGGGAGCTCAAATCCTGCACACGATTGCACAAGTGGATCAGTCAATCTTCGACTTGGCCATCAATCGCAAAACGGGCATCAGCAAAGGCGGTATGGCCAGCAAACTCAAGGCGGCTCAGTTCGTGACCCACAGTGGCGCTCCGGTAGTTATTGCTGGCGGACGAGTAGAAAATGTGCTCACCCGGCTGATGGCCGGCGAAGAGCTCGGCACCATGTTTCTACCCAAAGATCGCGGCATGGCTCCGCGCAAGCGGTGGATTGGTTTTACGGCTCAAGCCAGCGGCGTCCTGTCGGTCGACGCAGGTGCCGCGCGGGCTATCCGCTCATGCGGTCCCAGCCTTCTGGCCATTGGTATCGTGCGCGTGCTGGGGAGTTTCTCCAAAGGCGAAGTGCTGTCCGTGGTCGACGAGGCAGGAGTTGAAATCGCGCGCGGATTGACCAACTACAGTTCAAACGATCTCGACCGAATTCGCGGCCTGCGCTCGCCAGCCATCGCCGAACTGCTGGGACATTGCCCGTATGACGAAGTCATCCATCGCGACAACATGACTATCGTCGGCTAAAGGCTAAGTGATGGATGACGCGCATGGCACCCCACGCATCGCTCAATCCTAATTTGCTATGACCGCCGGATCGCGCGCGAAACTCGATCGGATATTCTGCTATGCGCGCACCGCTGCGATGCAGTGCAACGAGCAGCTCTTCCAGAAAACCATAGCCGGGACAATTCAAGCGACTCAAGTCAACCCGCCGCAGAGCCTCCACGCGGTAGCAGCGGTAGGAGCCACTGCAATCCTTAACAGGTAAGCGCAGCAGGTTGT
>JBEBXX010000334.1:0-4114 GCA_040391435.1 Aureliella helgolandensis
CAAAGCCGGCAGAGATCATCAGCGGCAGGGCCAGGCGAATGAGCGGCCATGGCCCCCAATCCGAACTCCACCAACTTGCAAAACGTGTCCAGCGTGTTGAGGGGGAGTTCATGCGCGTCACAAAAAGCGGATCTAGTCGGAAAGCGTCCAATATCCGCGGGTTGCCGACGCACGTCAATTGCACACCGGTTCCTGCTCGGCCAGCAACGTCGCGCGCAGACGGATATGCGGGTGCGGACTCGCGGCTCAAGCTGGTATCCTGGTGTGTAGCACTCGCAACTTAATCGCGTGCGATCTGCTTGGTGCGCGTGCGGGGCTTGAATTGACAGGCTTTCCAATAGCATGAGAAAATGGAGAGCCTAGCGCTAACTTGACTGGGGCTAACGCTAAAACGGCGAATAGCCGAAAGACTTCTCAGGGCCGAGGCTAGAGCCAGACGCGACGAAATCGTCGCCAGGGCTCAGCCGCTTTGAAATGCGCGAGCCAGAGCAGCCATAAATCGCAGTCGGTCCTTTCACTAGGCTGTGCTGAGCGCGAATCCACTTTTGGGAATTCTCCATCGATGATTAAAAATATCGTCTTATGCTACCCCGTCCAACGGCGACATTTGGAGTTGTATGCGCAGCACTTTCCCGATGCGCGCATCATCGACGCCGGGCAGGAACGGATTGGTGAGGAGATCTTCCAGGCAGATGTTTTTGTGGGTCACGCTAAGGTCCCCGTCGACTGGCCGCGGGTGGTTGCCCAGGCGCGTCTCAAGCTGATTCAGAGTTCCGCCGCGGGACTCGATCACTGTCTCGTGCCGGCGGTGATCGATTCCGATATCCCGGTGTGCAGCGCCTCGGGCTTGTTTGCTCATCAAGTCGGTGAGCAGACGCTGGCTCTGCTGTTGGGGTTGTTGCGCGGATTGCCGGTCTTTTTCAGGCAGGCCTTGGTCAAAGAATTTGTACGCCGCCCTACCGATGACTTGCGAGGAAAACGCGTAGGCATTGTGGGGATGGGAGGCAACGGACGTCGCTTGGCGCAACTGCTCGCTCCCTTTGACGTCCCTCTGCGAGCGACCGACTACTTTCCAGTTCGAAAGCCGCCAGAGCTGCTCGAGTTGTGGGGAGCCGAGCGTTTGGAGGAATTGGCTAGCATAAGCGACATCCTGATCTTAACGCTACCGCTCAATGCGAGCACCCACCGGCTGATTTCCGACGCGGTGCTGCGGGCGATGCCCCGCGGAGGGTATTTGATCAACGTGGCTCGCGGTCAGGTGATCGATGAGCAGGCATTAGTGCGGGCTCTGCAAGATGGCCACTTGAGCGGTGCGGGCGTGGATGTGACTTACGATGAGCCACTGCCGCCGGAGAGCCTCTTGTGGAACATGCCCAACGTAATTATCACGCCGCATGTGGGAGCTCAGTCGGCCAGTCGCGTCGATGATTCGACTCAACTGGCCATCGAAAACTTGACGCGATTTTGGCGAGGCGATGAATTATTGAATCGCGTCGATAAAAAACTTGGTTTTCCTCATCCTGACGTAATGGCTGTGAATCAGTAAGCTAGTCCAGGTTATACTTTTCAAAAGCGTTCTCTGCAGAATAACGCGTGTGGAGCTGTGCTTATCTGTCTCCCGATAGCCGGCACGGCTGCAGCTCAGCGTCCGGCACTCCCTACGGTGAATGATGTATACCACAACTATGTCGGAAGAAGAGAAGACGCGAGCCTTTATCGAAGGAGAGACACTCGTTCCCTCCGATACGCTGCTACAACGCTATCAGAATTTATTGCGCAATCGCCGTGTGCAGTGGACGACCTATCATCGATTCGTGCGCGAATTGGGCAGTGGCGGGCAAGGCATTGTCTATTTGAGTGAGCGCAAGGGGGCCGATGGATTCAATCAGCCTGTGGCCATGAAGGTTTTCTCTCCAGAGCGATTCCCCACGGCCTTGGCCTACAAAAGGGCCATGGAGCGGATTGCTCGCGTAGCCTCGCGAATCGCCACCATCCAGCATGATAACATCCTCGACGTTCAAGATTTTGTCGATCGCGATAGCATCCGCATCATGGTCATGGAGTGGATCGACGGCTACGACATGCGGCAACTGATGAATGCAGACCGGCTGAGTCTAGTCCGCGAGTTGGCCGAAGCGAGTCGCTGGGAGCACATTCATAGCGTCATTGCCACGTTCGGGCCCGAGCAGACGCGTTTTAAAGCGGGCGTCGCAGTAGCTCTCGTGCGCGATTGCCTGGCTGGCTTGGCGGCCCTGCATCGCCAGCGCATCGTGCATGGCGACATCAAGCCGGCCAACATCATGCTCAAGCGCTCAGGCAACGCCAAGTTGATCGACATGGGCTCAGCCTTTGAGCTGGATGATCCACCGCCCAACCGCGCCTGCACGCCTGCCTACGCCGCACCCGAGGTGCTCGAGGGAGCGAGTTGCACGCCGCGCAGCGACTTGGCTAGTCTGGGCTACGTGCTGATTGAGATGCTGGCTGGACAGCCCTGCTTTCCCACCGACATGAACCTGAGCGATCTGCTCGAGATGAAACGCCGCCTACCGCAGCGTCTGCACGAAATCCTGCCGCCGGAAGTTGTGTGCAACGGGCACTTGATGAATCTGTGCAAGCGCTTCGTGGCCACCGATCCGCTGCGCCGCTTTCCGAGCGCCGAAGCGGCCGAGCTGCTGGAGGATGGGGCGGCTCAGTTCCATCGCCAGTTGGTGTTCGGCGATCTAGCCAGCGAGTACGGACACGACCTGTACATCTGGTTAGAGGAGATTCGCAAGATCGACGCGCTGAAGAGCGAAGATGGACTCGACTCCACGCACTGGGAACCGAACGGATAAAAAAGAGTGCGGCCTCCTGCCGCAGTGACCAGCACTCATTGCTGGGCTATTTCTTCTCAAATCTGCCGGTCGCGGGAGCATGACGATAGAGCTGCAAGCGCGTGAATCAAATGGCCATCCCTGGCCAATCCGTCGTCCCTGCCACGCCGAAGCGGGTCCACTTAATAGCGTTGTGATCGAAGTCTAGATGAGGTGCAACTGGCTGAATATAAATACTGAAGTGAAGCCAGTTCGAAAAGTTTGGTAGAACTCAGGCGACGTCGCTAGGCCTGACCTCCATTGCTACGCGATTGTGTGGATGTCGCATCGGATTGTCAAGCGACGTAGCGGTAATTTGGGTTGAGCCACGCGGCTAGCAACATCGGGACCCTTGGAATTGTTATCTTCAACGACTAACTAAATCACAAAAAAATATTAGAAAGAATGGGCGAGGTATCGACTTGAGCGCCTTGGAACGTGACGCAGAACTGCGGCTGAGTAACTTGCAAACGAATGACTTGGATCCAGTGCTTACTTCCGATGTTTGTCGACGCTTGGGGATTTTCGCTATTCCCCCTAGCTTCAAATTGAGCGTTGTGATTCCGGTGTACAACGAGGTCGACACGGTGGTGGATGTGATAGATCGCGTGCGGCGCACGATGTTGCCGCTGGAGATCATCGTAGTAGACGACGGTAGCAGTGACGGCACGCGAGACAAGCTGGCTAGCTTGCCGCAAGCAGACGACTTGCGAGTTGTCTTGCATGCGGAGAATCGAGGCAAAGGCGCGGCGTTGCGGACTGGTTTTGAGCTAGCCACAGGAACGGCGATCATCGTGCAGGACGCAGACCTAGAGTATGATCCAGATGACTTTCGTTTCTTAATTCAGCCGATCGTCGAGGGGCAGGCCGATGTGGTCTACGGCACGCGCTATGGCCACCACGATCGCCCTGTGCCACCGCTGTGGCATGTGCTAGTCAATCGCCTGATTACGCGACTGTGCAACATCCGCACCGGCCTGTACCTGAGCGATGTCGAGACGTGTTACAAGTTGGTCCGCCGGGAGTTGCTGCAAGAGCTGAGCCCTACGCTCCGCGAGAACCGCTTTGGGATCGAAATTGAGTTGACCATCAAGCTCGCTCGAAAGCGCGCTCGCTTTTACGAGCGGCCGATTCGCTACGACCGGCGTGGATTCGATGAGGGGAAAAAAATCGGTTGGCGAGACGGCGTGCGCGCCCTATATTGCATGCTTCGCTACTGAGTCGTCTGTTTTGCTACTTGCTACTTGCTACTTGCTACTTGC
>JBEBXX010000335.1:0-4113 GCA_040391435.1 Aureliella helgolandensis
AACGCGGGGGACGAAAAGTTCTGGGTGAAGTACCATTTTCACACGAACCAAAGCATGGCGTTCTTCACGAACAACGAGGCCGCAGAGATGGCCGGCAGCGATGCGGACTTTCATCGCCGCGACCTGTTCGAGGCGATCTCCAGTGGCGAGCATCCGAGCTGGACGCTGTCGGTGCAGATCATGCCTTATGCCGACGCCAAGACTTATCGCTTTAATCCTTTCGACCTGACCAAGGTGTGGCCGCATGCCGACTGGCCCTTACACAAAGTCGGCACGATGACGCTCAACCGCAATCCGGAGAACTTCTTCGCCCAGATCGAGCAGGCGGCGTTCTCGCCCGGCAACACCGTGCCCGGCATCGGCCTGTCGCCGGACAAGATGCTGCTCGGCCGCGCCTTCGCCTACAACGACGCGCAGCGCAACCGCATCGGCACCAACTTCCACCAGCTTCCGGTCAACCGACCCAAATGCCCGGTCAACACATACATGTTCGACGGCCAGATGGCCTATGAGCACAGCGGGAATGCACCGGTCTACGCGCCCAACAGCGCAGGCCGTTTGTGGGCGGACGAATCGGGGCCGGTGGCCGACGGATGGGAAACCGACGGGGAGATGGTGCGGAGCGCTTACACGCTGCGCGCCGACGACGATGACTTTTCCCAACCGGGTGCGCTCGTGCGTAACGTATTCAACGACGAACAGCGGACGAAACTGGTTGATCAAGTTGCCGGAAGCCTGCTGGGCGGCGTACATGGCGAAGTGCTACAGCGCGCTTTCCAGTATTGGAAGAATGTCGATGTTGGTGTCGGCGAGCGAATTGAAGTGAAAGTGCGCCAGCGCAATGCACCAAAACCTGCCGAAGGCATGGGCGAGTCCTGAGCCGTCAATCGCGGCCAGGGAGCGAGCCTTAGAAGCTTAAGCCACTAAGGCACTGCCGCTTACAGGCTGGCCGTCCAGCCCAGGTGCTCCCACAACTGCATCAACCAAGGACTGACCCAGGGATTGCTCCAGGCAAAACACGCTGAAAAAACACTCGCCAGCAATAGACACTCCACGATCCGCCGGCCCGCGAAAGAGCGCACATGACGCACACCGACTAAGGCGGGCAATAGCCACAACGGTGTGAGCCAAAATGCCCAGCGAAAGCCGCTGGACACTCCGCCATAATTGCGATCCTCCAACGGCCTGGCTAAATAAAAGCCTATGGATACCACACTCGTAGCCCCTATCGCCGCCACGATCAACAGGCGTCTGTCGCGCCACAGTGGCCCACTCTGTCGTTGAGCCCACACCACCACTGCGCCCCATAGGGCCACAAGCCAAAAAGGTGTCAAGCTGAAAATGCCATGATGGCCGACGAGCGAATGCAGCGCGTACTTGAGCTGATTGGGTTCGCCGCGGTCGACCCCCTGCTTGCGCTCGCTGGTCCAGTAGCTCCCAGGATAGTCATACCAATCGCCCCATTCGTAGACACCGATCACCTGACCGCTGGGGGAGCCGCGCAGAGCGAATCGCAGTTCGTTCCCAGCGTCCCACAGCTCGTAAATCCCCGGCCGACGCGCGGCCGATAGACTAACATTTCGCGAAGTTTCAATTCCCTGCTCATGTAGCTGGTCAATGATTCTATCCAGCGGCAGTTCATCAATGGGAACCGGCTCGTCCATCGTGAAATCGAACAAGTGCTCGCCGACGTCGCGCTGCGCGTACGGCGGGATCCACTTGTCGTGCGCGGCGTAATTGGTGATGAAGAACGCGGCCGCCACAGGCACCAGCGCCGGCAGATACCCCAGCACAGTCCGCCGCGCATCGGCAAACACTAGAATTCCTCCCGCCGCAGCTACCCAGCTAAGCGCGGGCAATTCGTTGGCAGCGGCGAAGCTGGTAGCCAGTCCGCACAGCACGAACCATCGCCAGCGCCGGTCCGCGGCTACCGCAATGCGTTCGATGCACCACAGCGACAACCCCACGCATAGCGCAGCGGGCAGATGATTGTTGAGCGTGTTGACAAAGGTGGTTAAATACGTTCCCCAAGCCATAAACAGACACAGCACTATCGTCGACCAGTCGGTCCAACCAACACCGGGCGGCTGCCGCTCCCACCACCGCAGCATCAACCACCACCAAGCCACTAGCGGCAGTAGGTTGACAATCACCAACATGACCGGCACGACGAAAAATGGATCGCTCATCAAGGTGGCACCGGTCACCGCCCGAATCGCCACATAGACGCCGGTATAAATCGTTGGCAGCAGTGGTGGTTTGCTACTGTAGTAGTGCTGTTTGCCATCGGCTCCGCGATGGCGCACCAAGTCGATGGTGTACCACGTGCGGCGGCGCGTATTGGGGTCGCGAATCTCGATGACCTCATCGATCTCATACGAACCGGTCATTGCCAATGCGGCGATTGTGCACCAGCGGCTGCGATCGTTGGCGCTGAAGAACGGTACTTCGCCTGTAGACGACTGTACCTGCAGGATGCGGGTCAACTGGACCACAGCGGTCAAGACCAGGATCATGCGACAGAGCCATTTGACTGTCTGCCGCTGCTCGGGCGGTGGAACACTATTCATGAGGCTGGTTCATCGTCGCTAGTTGAGAGTGGAGAAGGGTCTCTGGCCGACTGCCGCGCATCGCTGCGAGTGTCGCTGCGCGTGTCGTCGGCGATGCTATACGGCTGGCGCGATGGCCGGTTCATCGCCGTGATCAGCTCGGCCAAGAATCCCATGGTGATCAGTTGCACTCCCAGCAGCAGCGCCACGATGCAGTAATAGAAGATGGCCTTACTGTGCAGATGGACGTCCTGCATGGTGCTCATGCGGCTGATCACCCACAGGGCAGACAGCACGAACAACCCCAGAAAACCGGCACCGAAGGAAGCTAGACCGAGGGTCCCTAGCAAATGCTGTGGGCGATTGCCGTAACCGGTCAGAAAATAGACTGTTAGCAGATCCAGAAAACCTTTTACAAAACGCTCCACGCCGTATTTCGAATAGCCGTGCTTGCGCGGATGATGCTGAATGACGATCTCAGCCACGCGAAAGCCCTTCGAGGCGGCCAGCACTGGTACGAAGCGATGCATCTCGCCGTACAAATGAACCTCCCTGAGCACCTGTCGGCGATAGGCTTTCAGTCCACAGTTGTGGTCGTGCAGACGGACGCCCGTCAACCAACTGATCATCCCATTGAACAGGCGGCTGGGGAGCACTTTGTGCCACGGGTCGTGACGGACTCGCTTCCAGCCCGAGACGACATCGTAGCCTTCAGACAGCTTGGCCAGCAACCGCGGGATCTCTCGCGGATCGTCTTGCAGGTCGGCATCCATGGTGATGACGTAGTCCCCTTCGACCCGTTCGAACGCCGCTGCTAAAGCGGCGGCCTTGCCAAAGTTGCGGCGCAGCTTCAAACCGCGCACGTGAGGAAATTCCCGCGCCAGACGCTGGATGACATCCCAGGATTGGTCCGTTGAACCATCGTCGACCATCAGCACCGCGATGTTCAGTGGCTCGCTGTGAGCCACCGCGTTGATCTGCGCTAACAACTCGGCCAGGCTCTGCTCTTCGTTAAAGACGGGGACGACGATCGACAACAGCATAGTGATTTTTACTTACACTTCTGAACAATTAAACTCGCCCACGCAACTGCTATTGCAGTGCTCGCTGGTGTGATGCCTGATGCTGTGACGCCGGGTGCTGTGATGCCGGGTGCTGTGATGCCAGGTGTTGGCCTGCCTGTGCGTCTGGAGACAGCCTCTTTTTTCTCATCAGCCACCTAACTATAAACAGCAGGCCGACCAGCAGCAGTTCCGTCGCCAACCACACCACGCGCAGCCACACCGCACCGCACAACGCGGCGGCCGGTCCCACCACCGGCGTGAGCACGATCGACAGCACCGCTTCGCGCACCCCCGCACCGCCGGGCAGAAGCGACACAAATCCCAAAACCACCGCCAGGGCGCACGCGCCACAACAACTGAACCATAGCGCCAGCGGCGTGGTGTGCGCCAAATCTGCAATGGGCAAACTGCGCAGCACAACCAACAGGCTCAGTCCGAAAGCCAGCCATGTCAGGCTCAGCCACAGCCATCCGCGAATGAACAGTCTACCCTGAATTCGG
>JBEBXX010000336.1:0-4110 GCA_040391435.1 Aureliella helgolandensis
AACTGATCCGTCGAGCCCACTAGGCGTTGGAACAACTGATTGCGGTCTTCGCGAGCGTCCACCATTTGCTTGCGCAGTAGTTCGTTGTCGTCGGTTCGGGCTTTGAGTTCGGCCTGGGTCTGCTTTTCGGTGCTGACAAACTGAGTCAAGGAAGCTTGTGCGTTCTGCAGTTCCTTTTCTTTGTCTTGGAGAACGGCCTTGATCTGGCTGAGTTGGGTCTGCAGAGCCCCTAGCACCGAGCGGCGAGCCAACTGCTCGACAGCCAACTCGTCTTTGGTCTGCTCAAGCAAGCTGGTCAACTCTGTGTTTTTGCGTTGAGCCGTCTGTGCTTCGGCTTGATACTTCGTAGCCAGTGTCTTTTGGTTGATGTGGGAAGCGTTCACTACCACAGCTAACGAAAAGAAAATGACTGATAGGAGAAATATCAATCCGGTGAATACTTTTCCAAGCAGTGTCATGCGACATACCCTGATCGTGTGCGTAGCAGTGGTCGAGCCGAATGGAAATGCCGACGTGCCACAACTGGAGAGAAGAAGACCGACTCAATCATGCAATGATAATTCGCCAAACATTCAAGTGTCAATAATTTATGGAAAAATGGGGCATTGGGGACAGGCAGGGGAACTGAGTCGCCCGGTCCTTGCCGATATGACCCTAATAAACGACCCTGTGATGCGTCGGGCGGGGGGGCAGTGCGACGTTTTGTCGCGTAGGTGTTCATAGCTTTCATCACGGGGTGGTCTTAACAAAACCCAAGTGTCGCGTGATACTGTGCGGCTTGTTGCTCACGCCGTCGCCTCGCCGCCCATCCTGGGTCGACACTTTTCGACGCCGTGTTCTCGACATTGCACGGCAGGAACCCAAATCATCGTTAGGGCTATGACTCGATTCCTATTTCCACGATGGACAAATAAATTCCTCCCCATGCTCGGCATGTTTGCCCTAGCAGGCGGAGCTTACGCCGGCGTAATGTTCCTGGGAGCCACCGATGCGGTGACGCTCAATCCGGGCTACATGCCGACTCAGCCGGTGCCGTTTAGCCACAAGTTGCACGCCGGCGAGCTGAAGATGGATTGCCGCTACTGCCACGTCAATGTGCAAAAGGGGGCTCAGGCAACCATTCCTCCCACGGCAACTTGCATCAACTGTCACAGTCCGAACGGTCCGGAAGGCGTTCCGCTGCTGGGCAGCGTGCACGCCACGAGCTCCAAGCTGCGTGCGGTGCATGAGAGCTGGGAGACGAACCAATCGATCCCTTGGCTGCGCATCCACAAGCTGCCCGACTTCGTGTTTTTTGACCATTCCGCCCACGTCAATCGGGGCGTGAGCTGTGTCAGTTGCCACGGCCGCATCGATACGATGGAAAAGGTTTTTCAAGCCAAAGATTTGTCGATGGCTTGGTGTATCGAATGCCACCGCGAGCCCGATGCGCATATTCGCCCTGTCGAGTTTATTACCAAGCTCGACTGGCAGCCTGGGGAAGGGGAGGGAACTCGGGAGGAGGTCGGTGCCAAGCTCCGCAAGGAGTTGGACATTCACCCCAAGACAAACTGTGCCGTGTGCCACCGCTAGCCCGATGCGGATGCTATCGAGTTTTCGGCTTTTGCGTTAACTTGCTGGGTCCCTTCGCGGGCGACGCGGCAAGCCAATTACGACGGTCATCTCAATAAAACACTAGACAAGCAAAAAAGATGCAGGCCAAGCAGCTTCCAATTATCAGTCATGACGCGAGCAGCCCTTTCGCGAACGCTAGCGCAAGCGGAGTGGGTGCCGAAGGTGTCGCTACCGTAGCGCCTGGCGCGTCAGGCTCACCCTACTGGCGCAGCATGGATGAGTTGCAGCAGACGCCCGAGTTCGAGCAGTTTTTGCATCGTGAATTTCCCAGCGCGGCCTCGGAGTTCCCCGAGGGTGTCTCGCGCCGCAAGTGGCTCAAGCTGATGAGCGCATCGCTGGCCCTAGGTGGCGTAGCCGGTTGCCGCTATGGTCCCAACGAATTCGCCGCGTTCGTGGTGCGTCCCGAAGAGGCGACGCCCGGTCGTCCCAAGCACTATGCCACCAACTTTGAGCTGGCCGGTCGCGCCGTGCACTTGTTGGCCACCAATCTCGACGGACGTCCGATCAAAATCGAGGGCAATCCGGATCACCCCTTGATGCGGGCCTCCGAGCCAAACGATATTGCCAATGGCAAGGCGCGCTTCGCCAGCGCTGGCACAGATGTTTTCTCGCAGGGATGCATTCTGGGTCTGTATGATCCGGATCGGGTCCACGGCGTCACCCGCGTCTCCGATGGCTTGGCCCAGGCGTCGAGCTGGGAAGCCTTTGCTGAGTACGCACAGCAGCGGTGGGGGCAACTGCAAGCCAATCAGGGCGAATCGCTGGCGATCCTCATGTCGCCGTCGCTCTCGCCATCGCTTAATCGCATGGTCGCCCAGACCGTCGAGCGACTGCCCAAGGCGACCGTGGCTAGCTATTCGTCCTTGGATAACGCCAATCAGTACGCCGCCTGCACTCAGGCAGTCGGGCAGCCCGCAGAGTTGTTGCTCGACTTGAGCGCGGCCAAAATTATCTGCTGCCTGGATAGCGATCTGCTCGGTAACGATCCCGGCATGGCCTTGTATGCGCGACAATTTTCCAAGGGACGTGCGCCCACGGCCGAGAAGATGAACCGACTGTACTCGGTCGAGTCGCGTCACTCGCTCACCGGAGCGGCGGCCGACTCCCGCTTGGCAGTTCGCAGTTCGCAGATCGGTGCCTTTGTAGCGCGGCTTGAGAAACGCGTCGATGAACTGCTCGCCGATGGCTCTTCCCCAGTGGCAGCCAAGGACGAAGCGGCCTTCGACCAAGTCCCAAGCGCCGAGCAGCTCCAGCGCTTCATTGACGCCATGGCCGAGGATCTCGTCAAGCACAAAGGCCAAGGGTTGGTATCCGTCGGCGCGCATCAGCCGCTGGATGTGCAGTTGGCCGGCCTGCGCTTAAACCAAAAGTTAGAAAATATCGGCAAGGCGGTCGTGCTGCGCCCGAGCCGAACGGCGATCGAAGGCGTCACCCCTATCAATTTGGCGGAATTGGCCGACACATTGACCAAGGGCACCATCGATACCGTCTGGATCCTTGGCGATAATCCGGTCTATACAGCCCCCGGCGACATAAAGCTGGCCACGGCCTTAGCGGGCATCGAACACTCGGTGTACTTGGCCGAGTTCAACGACGAAACGGCCGCAGTTTGCAAGTGGAATGTAGGGCTAGCTCATCCGTTGGAGAGTTGGGGAGACGTGCGTGGGGTCGATGGCAGCTACGGCGTCGGCCAACCACAGATTTTGCCGCTGCTCGAGGGCAAGAGCCCGATCGAGGTGCTGTCGCTGCTCAACGGGCAGGCCGAGGCAGGGGAAGAGATCGTCAAGGCCACCGCCGGCCAGGTAGCTGGCGGTCAATTGGCCGCCAGGCAGTGGCGCGAGACTTTGCACAGCGGCTATCTGGCCGATGTGTCGACAGAGCCATTCACCGATAGCTTGAGCGTCGATGGACAACTGCCCGAAGGCAAGCTGGATCTAGAATCCGTCACTCGCGGCGACTTGGAAGTCGTCTTCACCATCAGCGACACGCTCTACGACGGTCGCTTCGCGAAGAACGTGTGGATGCAAGAGTTGCCGCAAGCGATGACCAAGCTGGTGTGGGACAACGCTGCCATCATGAGCCCGCTGACGGCTAAGACGCTGAATTTGCGGCAGGCTGAAATCGTACGTTTGGAGCGCGGCGGCGTGGTGCTGGAACTGCCCGTGTTCATCATGCCAGGTCAAGCCCATGGATCGATCACGGCGCACTTGGGCTACGGCCGGGTATGCCGCGACGAAGCCGTCAATAGTAACAAACAAGTTGTCGTCGGCCATGATGTCGCGCCGCTGCGAACGTTTGATAGCTTGACGATCGCCACTGGCATCGACGCGCGTGAGACCTCGCGTCCCTACAAGCTCGCCACGACTCAAGATCACTTCGCGATCGATGAACTGGGGCTCAACGAAACCGCAGATCGCGCCGGCATGTTGGTTCGCGAAGGGACTCTCGAACAAGTCGACGAGGGAGGCGCTGATTACATCGACCACCTAGGCGTCC
>JBEBXX010000337.1:0-4108 GCA_040391435.1 Aureliella helgolandensis
ACACAGCCGCCGCACCGCAAGCTTGCAATTTCACCTGGCTGCCCGAAGGGGTGGTGGGCCGGGCGGACGACATGGTTATCATTCGAGGCGTCAATGTTTTCCCCAGCAGCATCGATGACATCGTGCGTAGGGTCCCGGGCATAGGTGAGTACCGCGTGCGCGTGCAACGCGACGGCGCGCTGGATAGCCTGCAGATCGACATCGAAATTGCACCGCACGAAGCTGCAGCAGGCGAGGCCCAAGGCCGTCTGGAAAAGCTCCTGGCGACGCGCTTGGGCCTGCGCATCGCAGTCTCCCGGGTCGCCCACGAGAGCTTGCAGCGTAGCGAGCACAAGGCTCGGCGGTGGTTCGACGAGCGTTCCCGAGATGCCTAGGAGGGGCTATAATCGAGTCGCACGGCAGCCAGCTTGCAGTGCAGCCAGCTTGCAGTGCAGCCAGCTTGCAGTGCAGCTACGGCGGGCAATCACAGCGAGCCCCTACAGCACCGATCCCCTTTCGTCCCTTTTCGTTGGTGACCAATATCAAGTTCAAACTTCATTTATGGCTCCTTCTGGGTTGCCTGTCAGCCAGTGGCTGTTCCGGCCAGTCCGCAGGCCATTCGAGCGGCGCGCCACGCACGGCTGAAACTGCACGCACGGCTGTTATTAAAGCCACGGCTGATACTGCAGATAGCGGGGCGGTTGCTGAGGCGGGCGGGCGACTCTGCGACGTGCTGCGGCAGCGCGTCGCCCAGACCCTTGAGGATGGTTTGCGGTTGCGCCGCATGGATTCACAGGTCAACGCAGCCTGGCAGATCATGCACGGGGTGATCTGTTATGGCCAGCGGCTGCAGATCGACACGCCCGACCGCGGGTTATGCTCGGCCGTGGATTACGCGTTTCATGGCGGACAGATCCAGGGCTTTGAGCTCATGCTCGGCAGCCAACCGCTGGATAGTACCGGCCGGGTCGGGCTGAAGGCGCGGCTGGAGCCGGGCAGCTATATTGGCCAAGGGCACGTAGACCAATGGCTGGCCATCTTCGCAATGGCAGACCTACCGCTGGATACACCCATTGAACATGCCGGTCAGACGCTGAGTCTGCTGGATTTGGCGCGACAGGCACAGGCCGATGTCGGCTATAATGTATTAGATGAGTTCAGTTGGACACTGATCGCGTTGACGCACTACTTCCCCGATGAACCGACTTGGCAAACCGCCGATGGCTACTCTGCGAGCTGGGAATTGTTGGTTGCGGCCGAGCTAACGTATGACATCGATCAAAGTCCCTGCGGTGGGACGCATCGATTGGTTGGCATCGCGCGCGGGCTGCAGGCCAAACAACGCCTGGGCTTGGCCGACTCGAAGACTTGGCACCAGGCTCAGCGTTTGATCGAGGAGAGCCTGGCGAAGGTGCGTGAGCAGCGCGCGGCCGGTGGTGGCCTGTCGAGCCAATATTTCGCTCGGCCGGGTGTGACCGCCGACCTGTCCGCCGAACTAGCTAGCGCGGGGCACTTGCTGGAGTTCCTCTGCGTGGCTGCTCCGCCTGGCGAGTTGTCCTCGGCGTGGGTCGAGCAAGCGGCCATGCGCTTGTGCGACATTTTGCACAGCGCCCGACACGTCGAACTCGATTGCGGAGCGTTATACCACGCCCTCAACGGCCTGCGAATCTATCAGCAGCGTCGCTGGGACAGCTAACCGACGGTCAAAAGGAAAACAAGTGACTCAATTGCCTACATCGCTCGATGCGACGACCGAGTTTTCAACCCAGGACTTGTTGGAGGCCCGCGAGTTATCCGAATTGCCTAAGACGGATTTGGCGCAGTCCCTTCGCAAGACGCGGCGCATCGGTTTGGTGCTGGGCAGCGGGCCTTCGATGACCGAGGAATCGACGCGACGCCTAGCTGAGCGTCTGCGGCTAGCGTCCATTTTGATGGGCAGCGGCTTTTCAGCCTACTTGATTTTTAGCCTGTTGAACGTTTTTCGTTCGACTGCCAGCGGTTCGCGGCCGATGCTGATGTTGGGGCTATGGCTGGTAACGCTCTCGACGCTAGGCGTCGCTTGGCGGTTCTGTGCGAAATGCAAGGTGGTTCACACGCACCTGCGCATCGCCGAATGGATCGTCTTCGGAGGGCCAGTCATCTTCTTTTCGATGCTCAGCTATATCATGCTCAAGTCCTCGATCGCCGAGGGACACATCAGCAACATTTCCTCACCCTGGCTATTGTTGATCTTCACCTACGCGCTGCTGATACCTAACACCTGGCGGCGAGCGGCCAGCGTGATCATTCCAATTGCCCTGGTGCCGCTAGGGGTGACGCTAGCTGCCCGCTTCACGAGCCACAGTTCGGGCCAAACATTTTGGTATGACCCCAAACTGCAGAATGCGACTATTAATATCGTCGTCATCATGGTGTGGGGCAGTGCTATTGCCATCTGGGGAGTGCGCTCGATTCGATCGCTGCGACGAGAGGCCTTTGAAGCTAGAAAAATGGGTCAATATCAGCTCAAGCAGCTCCTCGGGCGGGGCGGCATGGGTGAAGTCTACTTGGCCGAACATCGCATGCTCAAGCGCCCCTGCGCACTGAAGCTGATTCGCCCCGAAATGGCCGACTCGACCATAAACTTGGCTAGTTTCGAGCGAGAAGTCCAGCTAACGGCGCGGCTAACGCACTGGAACACCATCGAGATCTATGACTACGGCAATACAGAGGATGGCATTTTTTATTACGTCATGGAATACCTGCCCGGTATGAACCTCGACGAAATCGTAAAGATGTATGGCCCTTTGCCGACCGCGCGAGCAATTCACTTTCTCAAGCAGGTGTGCGACGCATTGGGTGAAGCCCACAGCCAGGGTTTGATTCACCGCGACGTGAAACCGGCCAACATCTTCGCAGCTCGCCGCGGCGGCATGTACGATGTGGTCAAATTGCTCGATTTTGGACTCGTGCGACAAACCAAGCTCGCCGATGATCATGAGGTGCCGCCAATAGACACCACGCACGAACAGTCCATCACCGGTTCGCCGCTGTACATGTCGCCCGAGCAGGCGCGGGGCGAGTTGCCCGATGCCCGCAGCGACATCTACTCCGTGGGTGCCGTAGCTTACTACCTGTTGACCGGTCGCCCACCATTCCTCGATGAGAACCCGATGCGGGTTGTACTCGCTCACGCGCGGGACATTCCCGCTAAGCCCTCGACGATCAATCCACAGATCGAACCGCAGCTTGAGGCGCTCATCATGTCCTGTCTGAGCAAATCTCCCGACGATCGCCCAACTGACGTAAGCACGCTCCGCCGCGCGTTCAAAGCCTGTCAGAACGGCGCGCACTGGAATCCCGATGACTCAGCTACTTGGTGGAATCACCACGGGTGTCCGATAAAAAAGAAGCTCGACGGCAAGGTTTTGCACGGCGGTTCGACCGTGGCTATGTGTGCCCCGTGACGGGCGTTGGAGAACCATCAACCGCTCGTAAGGTGGTCGTCTGATTGCGTCGGCGGCGCCAACTTGTCGACCTTCAATTGCTCGATCAATAGATCGGCCGTCTCGACATAGAATCCCAGCAGGCCGTGAGTGAAACGGTCGTGAATTAGGGACAGCACGATACTGCCATTGACGCTCAACTCGTGGTAGCTGCCAAATGCCAGCAACTGTATGTCAATTTTTCTGGGGTCAGGGTCGTACCAAGTCCCCATTTGCAGCGCGTTGAACTGCATCATCTCCTCGCCGGAGCGGAGTGGTCCCGTCCCCCAGGAGCGCATCTGCGCCAGTCCCTTCAGAACATCCAGCGAGATGTAGTAACCATCGTGGGAATTGGCGTCGACGCGTGAGACCAAACCGCATTTGCCCAAACCTTGCATGGTTAGCGTGGCACTCAGGCAGAAGCTGCCGACCGTCTCTTCAAAGACGAATGCCTGGAAGCCGGCTTGGCTGCCCAGTTGCAGGGTCGATCGGTTCGTTTGACAGCTTTCCGGACCGCGCTGGCTGTGGTCCTTCAGACGCCTCACGCAGCGCGTATCGATAGCGCCGCTAGCTCTTCGCAATAGCTGTTCAAAAGTCACTGCTTTCAATTGCCCGTCCCCGCATACCTGCAGTCGTTTGGGAGGCGGCATAATATTATTCACCGT
>JBEBXX010000338.1:0-4105 GCA_040391435.1 Aureliella helgolandensis
TTGTGTTCCTGACCGAACTGACTTCCAATACGGCCACCACGGCCTCGCTGGTTCCCGTGCTGGCTGCGCTAGGTCCGGGAGTGGGTGTGCATCCCTATCTACTGATCTTTCCGGCTACGGTCGCGGCCAGTTGTGCGTTTATGCTCCCCGTGGCTACGCCTCCCAACGCCATCGTATTCGGCTCGGGGAGAATTACTACGGCTCAGATGGTGTGGGCAGGGCTGGTGCTGAACTTCATCTCTATTGCGCTGATCATGCTTCTGACGCTGTGCGTGATCAAGCCCTGGCTGGGAATCTGAGAGTTGGCGGCACAACTAGATTGCATGCATTAGCGTACGGCGCTGCCTATTCGAGCTAGATTGCCAAGACTGTGACATAGCAACTGCAGGGCATGAAAGAAAGGGTATTTTCGACAAGGTTTACCTAGTGTGATTCAACTATCTTTCATGGACTATCCGATACTACCGGCACGACCAGAATTTTGTGCGTCCGCCGGTCTCTAATGAGGCTGGACGCGTGGGGGCGATTCCGTTTGCTACGGTGGAAGGTAGTTATGTCGGTGCTCAATATAGCTTGGCGAGTCATCGCCGCGGTTACTGTGATGGTAGCCAGTCCCAGCCTAATGGCTCAAGGGAAAAACTTACCCAATGGCCCAGCGTTCCATCCGTTCGCTGAACCACTGGAGTTCGATCCTGATTGGCAGTTCTTTGCACCGGTCGATGTCGACGCGATGCTAGATCAGTCGCCGCGCAAACGAGCCCCCACGGGTTGGTTTGCCACCTATGACCGGACCCACCTGTGGGTCTCCCGGCCCAATACTGAAACATCCGCTAATACGGGCGACTTCGGTTGGGGCAACCGCTTTGATGTCGGGTTCATGACCTCAGAGCGAACCGGCTGGTTCGCCAGCTTCCGTCATATCGGAGGTCCCAACGTCTATGACAAGATCTATCAAGAGCGGATCAACCGTGTGAATACGGCCGATGTGAACAGCATAACCAATCCGGTTAGGCCGTTTATCGATGCCAACGATCCCCAGTTGGGCACTCGTGCTTATGTCCTGGCGGACAGTTTGAATGTGTTCGGCATGAGCAATTTTGAACTCAACAAGACCTGGCGCCGCGAGCCGTATCGCTACGGTGGTATCATTGAGCCGATGATCGGCTTCAAGTACACCACGGTCGACGACTTTGCGATGAACCAGAACTACACCCGGGACGTGACGCAAATCACTGCCCCATTCTCGCCGCCGACCACGTCCACCCAGTTGGAAAGATTGATCTCCGATGAGACTACAATCAAAAACCGCATGGTCGGTGGTCAGTTGGGGGCGCGCTATTTCACCCACTACAACCGCTGGACTCTCTCGAGCGAGTTGCGCGCCTTTGCCATGGCCAACTTTCAGGCTCGTGAATATGCCCGCCGTGTGTACACCACGGAATACTCCGGTGCCCCGGCGATCAACACCGGCGTAGTCGCTACCGACTATACGACTGGTACTGGCTTTGTCCACGCCACCAATACCGAGTTCGTGTTTGGCTTCGAAGCTCGAGCCGAAGCGGCCTACCAATTCACCAAAGCCTTCGGTATTCGCGGAGGAATCGACGTGATCGATTTTGCGGATGGAATTTGGCGAGCCGCCAACCCCGGCTTCGGTAACATCAATCAACAAGATCAAGATGTGCAGTTGGCCGGATTTAGCCTAGGTATTGAGTTTAATCGCTGATGCGTGCGACCGCCTTCCACCACGCTTAAAGCTCTCCAGCCCAGGGTCAGCAACCCCTGGGCTTTTTTCGTTGGCACGCACACACCCATGCTACAGCGGAGTGGCACACAGCGCTCGATGTCGCTCCTGCAAACCGGCGTCGTCGGGAGCCAGCTCAACCAGCAGACCGACGTAGCGCCTGGCCGAGTCGACCAAACGCCAACGTTCGGCTAAGTCCGCGGCGGCCGACAATGCGGCAAACTTAAGTTCGTGCGGTGGAGCGGGAACGCGAAACAGCGCAGCGCGGCGATACGCCGATAAAGCCTCAGGAATGCGCCCGGCCTGCTCCAAAACTTGTCCCAGTTGATAAGCGGCCGCACTGCGCAGCTTGGGTTCTTGCATCGCGCGTCGCAACGCATCGATCGCCGCCGGAGTCTGGCCCAAACCATGCAAGGCCGTGGCCAGCGGTAAGTGCAACTGCAACTGCTCTGGATGACGTTGCAAGCGCGCTCGACAAACGCGCTCACGCAACACATTTAGCTCCAACCGCGATTGTTCCACCGCAGCCTGAGTCAACTGAGTAGCTTCCCTGCGATGCGCCTGCTCGACTTGATCGTTCCACTGTAGCGAGCGGGCCAACTGCGCTTCCTCTAATAGGAATTGCGCCTGTTCAACGTCCGGGAACCGCCGGCAGGCGAGTTCCAACACACGCCGCGCGTCAACCCATCGCTGGCTGGTGAAGTAATAGCCGGCCAACTCGAGATAGGGTTGGACCGTCAACGGGTTTTCCCGTATCGCCCGCTCCAATGTTTGGAATCTCTCAAGCGGCACAGCCCGCGCGGCCGGCGCGTCAGAGCCCGCCGCCAGTGCCTGGTCCGTCGCCAATGGCGAGCGACGAATTAGCAAATCTTGAGGATGGATGGGCTGCATCGTGAGGAAACTTGTGAGCAGAATTAGCAAACACCAATCAAAGCATACGTTCCAGTATTCTACTCCATGGCAACCGGCTTCGTTAGCTAGCTTAGCGGTTCATCGGCTAGCTTAGCGCGTCAGGGTAGGCCCCAACCCCCTACTCCCTAACGTCAGACCCGCCGTGCGGCGACGCCCCGCAGACGGTCGCCGATGCGCGTGACCAATAACGTGATGGGCTCCCCCTCGCTGCGCGAATACCGCTTTTGGCATGCGTTGGCATCGATGTGCAGCTTGATGGGATGCACGCCGCGCACCTTGACCTCCACCTGCCCCGCACCGAAACTGCGCAGCCACTGTCGGATCTTGCGGTCATCCCACGCTAGAACAGCAATCAGCTCGAAAGCTTGGGACCACGCAGAGCTCACCAACGCATCGGCACTGTAATAGCCGTGCGACTCGGAGACCGGCCGCAGTCCCTGCTCCATCGACCACGCACGCTGCAGTTCAGCGGCATGTAGAGTTGGATGCAGGTCGTACACATAGCGACCGATTTCCGTTGGCGGGTACCATGATTCGACAGAGTTGGGCACCTCGCACTGGTAGACGTGGTTGAGCCCATCGAGTCCGTCGGCTGCGCTGCCCGGTTCGCACAGCACGGCGGTCCGCAGTGGACTGCCAACAGCCGCTGCGCCCATGGAGGTGTGTGGTTTCCGCAGTTCAAGGTGGGGCGCAGGGCGGTGCAGTTCGATGTGCCGCAGCTCTCCGGACAAGAGCAATAGCTGACGGCATTCACCCTGGCTGCCCAGCCACACGCGTCCGCAGGTGGCATCGATGAGTGCCGTCAAACGCTCGTCGGTGCGAGTCGAGGGTGCCAGTTTGACGATGCCCCCTCGGCACTGCTGGGCCATTTGCAACACGTGATCAAGCGTTGGATTAAAGGCGCAGGGATCCGTGGTCCGCTGGCCACCAGGTCGACGATCGGGGTCGATGCTCAGCCAAGCCGCTTGCGACTCCCCGTGGCTGGGCAGGGCGTTGGAAAGGCGAGCTACATCAACGGCAACCTCCAGTCCATGAGCGCGTGCGTTGTCCCGGGCAAGCGCCGCCAAGGCTGGATCCGCATCGATACCCAGCACATCGCCCCGTCCGGCGAGCGCTACCAGATCCGCGCCGGCACCGCAGCAAGCATCGATGATCAACTCGCCGGCTGGAAACAAACCAGCCTTGTAACGGGCCGACCAATAGTCGCTCGCTTGGGCCAAGCTAGTGTCGGTCCACAACCACAGATCGGGCTGTGGGAAACGATGGCGACTGCGCCACCGATAGCCAAGCTGTCGCCGCAGCAGTTCGCACTGCCACGTCGTTAAATCGCGTTTCCAGCGAGCCTGCTGAGCCTCGCCCGTCGACTGCAGCAGCCCGCGCCCGTGGGTAATCAGCCACTCAATGGCCGCCGGTGGATCGAATGCTTGAGACACGCCCGCAGACCGCATC
>JBEBXX010000339.1:0-4097 GCA_040391435.1 Aureliella helgolandensis
TTATGTTGATGTCGACCGCCGCCGCCGGCTTGTACACCGGGGAAGAAGTCAAACTGAACAACCCAGTGGAAGTCGCACAGTCATTGGAGGTTACCTTCGGGCCGACGTCGAAATTCATTTTCTGTTTCGGCCTGTTCTCCGCCGCCTACTCCTCATTTCTAATCAACTCGATGGTGGGTGGGTTTATGGCCGCCGATGCCATAGGTTGGGGGAGCAAGCCCGGCGACTTGGGGCCACGCGTGCTGACCACGGTGGTTCTGGTTATTGGCATGCTGGTTGGCATCGCCGTGCAACAGTTCGATTTTGATCGCACGCCAACGATCATCGCCGCCCAAGCCGTAACGGTGGTGGCCGCGCCGCTGGTGGCGGGAGTCCTGCTGTGGTTGACCAGCTCTCGCGCGGTGATGGGCGCGTATGTCAATCGCCCGTGGACTATTGCCGCGGGTTTGATCGGCTTCCTGCTGCTGCTCGCTATGGCTGGCAAGACCGCGTGGGTCGATCTGCCCAAGCCGGTCGACAATTACCGACAGAGTTCGTCAAGGTGAGCCTTTGTCGTGGATCGCTCCGCGATCCTTGCTAGAAATGCAACTTAGTTGCAGATAATTAACGGCCGCAATGGTTTGTTGGTTGGGAGAGTGGTTGGGAGAGTGGTTGAAAGGAGCAAGGATCGCGGAGCGATCCACGACACTAGGCGGCGGTCGATTTGGGCAGCTCCAGCACGACCTGCTCAATGCAGTCGGTGTCGATGCAGTCGACCTGCGAAACGGCCCCGGCCACGAGTGCTAAGTCGGCGATGTGCACGATCCGCCGCGCGATGCCGCGGCTCAGCGACTGAATGCATTCCACCGCCGCATCGGTGAAAATCGGCGTGTTGCGTCCCAAGCTAATGCTCATCCAAGCCAAGAACTCAGCGGACTGCACAATATCCCACGCGGGCAACTCGATCTGCAGTTCGCAACGCTCGACGATTGCACGGCTTAGGCCGCCGGCCATCTGCTTCTCCACCGCGAAGACCACGGTCAACGGGAAGCCCATCGCCAGCAGACGCGTCAGGTCAGCCTCTGCCGCCGTGGTCGCGCTTTCACAATCATCGACCAACAGGACGGTCTGCGTCTCCTCGCGCTGGGCCGCATCGAAATAGTCGCAGATCATGCCCCACGCCGCAGGCGTCTGGTGGGCTCGGCCAAGCCCCGCTAAATGCTGGCTGGTGAAGCGGTGCCCGGCTAGCCGGCCAGCTAGATCGACGAGCAGTTCGCCGGGGGCCAGCCCCAGCAGCGAAGCGCGCAGCACGCGCAGGGCAGGAATGTCCGTACCTGTAGGCAAATTGGCCGCACAGTAACGCAGCACCCGAGATTTGCCAACTCCCGCGGCTCCCAGCAGGGCGCCCACACTGCGGCGATTGCTCACCAAAAATTCGATCCGAGCCAGTGCTTCGTCGATAGTGGCTCCGCGAAAGAACGCAGGTCCGCTGAAGGGTGCGGCACTCAATTGCCAGTAACGCCAGTATGTCACGTGTCTGTACCCCTGTTTGCGAACCTATAGCGCCGGTCGGGCAACCAACTCATCAAAAGCTAAACTAGTGGGTCGCGCCTCAATCGCTGATAACCCGGCTTATCGTTACAATCGGCACTTAAGCTGGTCAACTTAAATTCAATCTTCACGCCTTGGCTATATCATCCATGTCGCTGCCGCGTTTTTTTCATCCCCAACTGCCCCTGCAAGGCCAAGTGGCGCTCGAGGATGCAGAAGCAAGGCATGCTAGCAATGTGCTGCGGCTGGCGCTTGGCGCAGATGTTATCCTGTTCGATGGCTGCGGCGGCGAGGCGCAGGGACTCGTCGCAGGGCTGGATAAGCGCAGCGTAGTGGTCAACATCACTGCCCGCATCGACGGCAATCGCGAGCTGCAACGACCGCTCGAGTTGCTCGTCGCACTCCCCAAAGGAGATCGGCAAAAGACGTTGATCGATGGCTTGGTACAATTGGGCGTGACCCGCTTAACTCCGCTTATTTGCCAGCGCGGCGTAGCCCAGCCCACGGCTGGCGCACTTGAGAGGCTGAGGCGCGGCGTGGTAGAGTCGAGCAAGCAATGCGGCCGCAACCGGTTGATGGCCATCTCCGCTCCACAGACGCTCTCGCAGGCAATCTCACTGGCAACTTCGCAGGCAAGTTCACCGGAAACTTCACCGGAAACTTCACTGGAAACTTCACTGGAAACTTCACTGGAAACTTCACTGGCAACTTCAATTTCAGCGGCACTCCCATCGGGCATCGCCTCAGGATGCGCTAACCAGAGTAGACTGCGGTGCATTGCACATCCCTACGGAACGCGACAAACTCTCAGCGAACTGGCCCGTTGCCAAGCCGGACGAGCCGCCGGTGGACTCATCGCCGTCGGACCCGAGGGGGGCTTCACGGACGGCGAAGTGCAGCAGTGGTTGCAAGCGGGTTGGCCGGCCGTAGATTTGGGCCCGCGAATTTTGCGCGTCGAAATGGCTGCCCTGCAGTTGGCTGCTTGGTGGTCCAGTCTATAACCTTCCATCTCCCGCACGACCGCCAAGTTGTAGTCTGATAAAAGAAAACTGTGAACGCAACTCATTTCTCAAAATCGTATGTGGAAGCTCGCCAGCGCTTCAACGAGTCCGCAGCAGCCGTCGGAGCTCTGATCCGGTCGTACCCGGTGGCTAGCGAGAGCGATGAAGAGTTGGCGATAGATGTCGCCTGCATTGGTGACGAGCACTCCCCAACCGTAGTGGTTTCATCGGCAGTCCATGGTGTCGAAGGTTTTTTCGGCTCCGCCATCCAGCATGCGTTGCTTGAACAACTGCGCAGCGAGCGTCCCCAATCCAACATTCGCTACGTCTTGATCCACAGCGTGAATCCCTTTGGATTTTCTCAACTGCGGCGTTTCAACGAGGATAACGTCGATCTCAATCGCAATTTTCACGCGGACGACAGCTTCTATCAAGGTGCGCCACCGGGATATACCAGGTTGAATGCTTTTCTAAATCCAGCGTCGCCGCCACAGCGTTTTGAACCGTTCACATTAAAGGCACTTTGGAACATTTGGCGAAACGGTCTGCAGCCCCTCAAACAGACTGTGGCCGGCGGACAATACGAATATCCCCGCGGCATCTTCTTCGGCGGGCATGGCCCGTGCAGTTCGACCCAAATCATCTACGATAACTGTGACGCCTGGATTGGCACCGCCGAGCGCGTGGTGCACATCGATTTCCACAGTGGTCTAGGTCCATTTGGTTCCTACAAATTATTGCTGCCGGCACTCGCCTCAACCGAGGATTTTGCGTGGTACGCCAACGCGTTCGGCAGCCAGTGCGTCGAACCACTAGATGCAGCGGTCGGCACGGCATACCAAGTCTCGGGTCTTTTCGATCAGTGGATGCAGCAGCACTTTGCATCCCGCGAGTATCGAGTGGTCGGGGCGGAGTTCGGCACCTATAACGTGCTGCGAGTGCTGGCGGCTATCCGGGCTGAGAACCGTGCCCATCACTACGCTGGCCTCCACAGTCCCGCGTATCAGGCAGCCAAAGCAGAGCTCGTGGAATGTTTCTGTCCGAGCGCCCCGAGCTGGAGAACCCAAGCGATCGACTCGGGGCTGAAAATCATCCGTCAGGCTACGCTGGCATTAAAGCCCTAGGTGAACCACGACATTTCGTCTGGACAGTTTTGAACTAATGCGTAGCTTGGTAGCTGCTGGCGAGATGGCTGTAGCTGTGATGCAGAATCGCGCTGCGGGGCGGCGGTCAAGGCTGTCAAGATGTGGATGAGCGGAGTTATAATCAGAGCCTATGGGCTGCGGCGGTAGCAGGCGGGTGCCGTAGGGCCGCGGCGACCGTTCAGTCTGCCTACTGGCGCTGCTTTGGGTAGCTAGATGTGGTGGCTAGATGTTCTTTTTCTTTAGAGATACTTTGCAGCTATGGTAAACCGTTCGACGCTTAGCATCGCACCCTCGAGCGGCGCAGCCTGGCAAAACCCAGTCGACGCGGCTGATCAGCCGTTGGCTGGGCAGCCACTCGACGTGCAGCCGTTACATATCGGGCCGCTGGTCGTCGACCCGCCCATTTTGCAAGCACCGATGG
>JBEBXX010000340.1:0-4075 GCA_040391435.1 Aureliella helgolandensis
GTGACGGCAACTGGTGACGGCAACTGGTGACGTCGAACGAGCAGCGCGCACAGAAAATTTATTTCGAGCCAACCGTCGCGCGTCTAGCCAGCTCGCGCTCGAGCAAGGCTACGTTGCGCATGTTTGCTTTAAACCCTGCATCGAACATATCGCCCAGCAGTGGCACCGCCCCGACAACTACGTCCACGCCTAGATTGGCCAACATCCGCGCCGCCGTCCGCTTGCGCACCCCCACCTTCAGCGCATAGCCCACGATCGACGCCGAAACGATGCCGGTGGCCAAGTCTCCTACACCCGGAATAAATCCAAGAAGCGCGTCCCAACCGAAGCGGAAGTTGGTACCTGGAATGCGAAAGGCCGTATCCATCATCTGCGCCAAGGCGCGCATCCGCTGCAGTGCCAAAGCCGCCTCATCAGCTTCAGTCTGAGACGCCCTGAGCGGGACCTTTGAAGGCCGCGCTTGCGCGGCACGCCAGTCGGTGTTCCAGAGTGTATTAAGTGCCATGCGCGTCACGATCCTCACGTTAAAGATGAACGTCTACGTTCCGTTGCAGTTTGAATAGAGCTGCTCCGCGGCAGCCTTCGCTATACCCGCTCAACATGCTGTTCAAAGCTTCATCGATGAACCCAGCCAGGCTGTTGCAGACGGCAAGACGTGCGAAGACACAGGTAGCAACTGCCGTTCCACAGTCTTTTCGGCAGTCACCGGCGGGAACTGCGCGAGAGCAGCCCCGAGAGCACTCAGCGGGCATCGCGAGCGTGCGAGGCTGGTCGCTCAGTACACAAAGCGCTTGCCCAACGCCCAGCGGTCAAGTGCTTTTGGCGCATGCGTTATTACTTCGGCACCAAGCTGCGCGGTAGCTGGGTGCCGCACGGTTCCTCTTGCTCAAGGCACAGGAGTTGCTACTTCTCACAAAGCAGATCGAGTGTAACAGACGCTTCCAAGGAGCTAGTGATGGCTGAGCCAAGTAAGAAAACGCCCATACAGCCGTATGACACGGCGGACGATAAACCCCACGCTGAAACCGTTGGCAAAACGATAGAAAAGAGTATCACCGGCGAGGATGCGCCCATGGAGTATGAACATCCAACTTCGCCAGGTGCCGTCGTGTGGTTTACCTACCCCGCGCTGTTAATCTTGTTGCTACTAGCTGGCTTGGCTGTGATGGCTTGGTGGAACACCGCCTCGCAGACCGTCGTCACGCCGTAACTCGCACGACATCAAGTACCTCAAGGAGACCAATATGTCCGACGTTGCACCTCGTTCAGACCACGACATCCTCAAAATTCTACTTGCTATCTTTCTGCCGCCAGTAGGCGTGTTTTTGGAAGTCGGCTTGGGGATGCACTTTTGGCTTAATATTCTGCTTACGATTTTTGGTTATATTCCCGGCATTATCCACGCCGTATACATCATACTTCGCAAGTGATGCCAGGCACTGAACTCGCTGGTGACTCATGCATCGCGCTAGCGGACACTGCATGTGAAGCCTCCGAGCTGGCAGAAGCTCGGAGCTATTAGCCTTGCAGCAAGGACTGAGCGCCATCGATCCATATCGGCGTTCCAGTGATGTGCGACGCGCAATCGCTGGCTAAGAACACAGTCAATTGAGCGACTTGCTCCGGTGTGCCCATTTGCCCGTCGGTCAATGGGATTTTCCCCTCAGGAAATTCGACCTGAGTTTGAATGGAGTCCAGATCTTCGCGCTCTGTTTTTTCGTGGATATTGCTTTCGATTGCGCCGGGACAAATCACATTGACTCGAATCTTACGCGGTGCCAGCTCGAGGGCCAGCATTTGCCCAAACGCTAACTGCCCCGCTTTACTGGCTGCGTAGGCTGAGGCCCCGCTGTTGCTGAACATCCGCGTGCCGTTGACGGACGAGATAATAACAATACTCGCGCCGGCTGTCAGATGCGGCACGCTATGATGGATGGTCAAAAAGGTGCCGGTCAAATTGACCGCAATGGTGCTCGACCATTCATCTGGGGTGAGTTCATCCACCGGTGCCCATGTACCATTGGTACCCGCGTTAGCACACACCAGATCGATGCGGCCCCATCGCTTAAGGATTGCCTGGACGCACTGCGCGACCTCTTGGCTATGGCTGACATCGGCGCTAGCGAACATGGCCTCCCCACCGGCTTGCTCAATTTCAGCAACCACCTGGCGCAGCGGTTCTTCGTCTCGCCCTGTGACAGCTACCTTGGCTCCATTCTTGGCGGCCAGCAGTGCAATGCCGCGACCAATGCCTTCGCTGCCTCCGGTTATCCAAGCGACTTTGCCGTCCAATCTTACTTGCATAGTTAAACTCTCTGAAATGATTTGAGGGACGTCGGTGGCAGGCCGGAGCCTCGTTAAGCCGCGGGCACTTGACGTTGCTCATTCCAGAACTCATCACCGACAAACATGGAGATCGCACCTGGCAAAGCTTCGAACTCAACCGGTTCCTCATCGATCACTTCGCCGTCGATAGTAAACCGCATGCCAGGTACTGAATGAAGTCTCAGCCGGCCGACCTGCCGATGTATCACCTGCTCGCACTCCAAGTAGTTGCCGAGCAGGGCTTGAGAGACGATGTCCACGATATTCAGAATGGTTCCGCCTTGGATAATGATTACATCCATTAGCCCATCCACAGGCGAGGCGGTCGGTGCGACGACGATTCTTCCCGCATTGGTGCGCCCATTGGCTACAAGCACTGCCCAACAATCGAGATCCGCGAACTCTTCATCGTCACACACCGCCGTAATCCGATACGATTCCAGGTCTGCCAGGACAGGCAACCCTCCGCGCAAGTACGCAAAGGCACCCCACTGGGCTTTGATCTCATCGGTGATCGCATCCGATGCGCGCACGCTATTACCGCCGGCGGCAATGTTGGCATAATAGCGGACAAACCCCTCGGCGTGTATTTTTACGACGTCCACTGGCACCACTTGATTGGTATCGATCAAGCCAAACGCTTGATCGACATCGTCGGGGATCCCCAGTGTGGCCGCAAAATCATTCGCCGTACCCAGCGGCAGGATAGCCATGTTCGGCCGACGCTCTAGATCAAGCGACATGATGGCATTCACAACTGCATTGACCGTACCATCGCCTCCCGCCGCAACGACTGTCCGGCATCCGGACTTACAGGCGGCGGCGATGGATTCGGACAATTTGTGCTCACGCGACAGGTCAATGACGTGCATGGCATCGCTGCCACCAATATCTGCCAGCCATTGAGCATGTCCGGCGGCTTGCCCTGAGCTTCCATTCCATACCAGCAAGCGTTGCATAGCGGCTTTCCTGTCTCGGTAGCTTTAGTTGTCGAGGCTCTCGAGGCGATCGGCCTTGTTTTCCCCAGCTTGCTCAACCGCATCTGCCTTGGCTTCGCCGACTTCTTCGATGGCATCGGCTTGGTTCTCACCTACGCGAGTCTCTGCCTCACCAGTGATAGTCTTTCCATCAGCCGCGCGAACGCTGTCCGCAGCATGATCGGCGTTGTCGCGAATGTTTTCGGCGGTGTTTTGCGTGGCGTCACGCACGTCATCCGCCTTCCTATCCATCATGCTCTCCTCACAACCTACTGTGGAAAGCATCGCAATCAAACCCAATGCGGCCAAATAACTCTTCATCTTCTTGTTCCTTTTCCCAGACCTAACTTACTTTGCCTGCAGAGCACATTGCCGCAGCTTGCAAACGACTCAACGCAAACGGAGTGCCAAACATAGCTAGAAAAGGCAGCTCACAACGAGTCGGTCGCAAAATAGCCAGCAATTACGCCTGAGGCGGGTCGGTGTAAGATTTCTGCGAGCCGGGCTATCATACCAATCCAGATCCGAGGGGGCGAATCCTCTAGCATCGCTTTCCGGCGGCTGACGTTGAGCATGCTTGGGAAACCCGCAACAGCCGAGCTGTGCGAATCTATGACCACCTTAGCGCCCCGTGGGCCCGCTGGTCGCCGAACCTGAGCGCACCAGCTTCATCTCTTCGCCTCACCTGAGCGAAACTTGCGAGCCTACTGCTTGATTATCGCGCACGCCGCACGATTGTCGCGCACCGGTGGGTATGTACCCTGCTTTCTCTA
>JBEBXX010000341.1:0-4074 GCA_040391435.1 Aureliella helgolandensis
AAAATAGATGGTGAGAACTTCGCACATCCATCAAGCCATGACGGGGACAACCTCAGCCGTTTTCAATCGATAAAACGCGGCCAGCGGCAGAACCAGCAGGCCCATCATCAGAAATACGCTGCAGATCGGCCAGCCAGCCGCACCGGAAATCCATTCGAACAATTGATACAGTGGCCCTGAAATCAAGATCCCTACAAAGTTGGCTTGATTCATCGTGGCAATCATGCGCCCCTTCAAATTGGATGGCGGGCGCTCCTGCAGGAAGACTTGAATGGGAATGGCGAAGATCGCTGCAAAGATGCCCATCGAAATCAGCGCTGCCAAGCTGCCATAGTAGCCGATGAGATGCTGGCCGCCCCCGCTCCACAGCCCCAAGGCGACCAGCGATGCGAGAATACCCCATAAGCCAAGGGAGACGGATAGATCGCCAAAGCCCTTGCGGCATAAGTAGCCGGCAAATAACGCGCCTCCCATAATGCCCAAGCCGATCGAGGCTGTCATCAAACTCGTCAGCGTCGGACCGACTTGGAGCAGATGTAAACCGAGCCGATTGACTGTCGGCACGGCCAGTCCAGACACCAACCAGAAGACGCTCGATACCAACAGGGCACCCAGCAGCACTCGGTCGGCCTTGAGCAAAGCCGAGACGTCGCGACTAATCGCAAAGCAGTCGGCCGTTAGTCGAATCTCCGGTTGAGCCGGTGGCACTTTGCGAATCAACAGAGCTGTCAGTGTACCGAGCACCGCCAGCCCAACGCAGACCACTAGTGCCAACCATAGATTGCTGTTGGAGCCACTGTGGCCGGTCAAGAACTCCTTGAGCACGCCGGCCATAACGGTGCCAAAAATGATGGCCAAAAAGGTCGTCATCAAGATGATGCCGTTGGCTCGCGGCAGTTCGCGGTGCGAGAATAGCTCGGGCAAAATGCCGTACTTCCCCGGCCCGAAAAAGGCGCTCTGTGCCCCCATCAAAAACAGCACGATCCATGTGCCGGCCATGCCGAACAAGTCGTAGTAGAAAAATGCCAACAAGCCCAGCAGCATGATGGCAATCTCGGCTACTTTGCAGAGCACGATGATGGGTGTCTTGCTGAATCGATCGGACAAATAGCCGGCGAATCCGCTGAACAGTACAAACGGCAGCGAGAACACCAGCGTTGCCCAGCCTTGCACATCGCTGGCAGGCTCTTCCGCGACGGGCTCGTCGACAGCCAACTCGTCGACTGCCAGCGCGCCGGCGACTTGTCCTCCAACTGCGACTGGCTCAGCGACTGCCGAGTCCAGCGCCGTGCCGCCGGCGACCATGGCCAGCGGCATCGAAATAGCCAGTAGCAACATCAATTGTTTATACAAGTTGTCGTTGAAAGCAACTAAGAACTGCGTAAACGTGATACCCCAGAACGATCGATTGACAAACAGCGAAGATGGCTCGGCCGATGTGGGGGCGTGGTCTGTCATTAACGATTCCTGAAAAGCTAAGTGGACGATCTGACGCAGGCGTTGGAGGCCACCTATTGTGGCTGTTGTTGCGTCCCGCCGAAAGCCCGCCTCCGCATATACGAGCTCAATCTACGAGTGCGCACGGGGCCTGCGCGAAGTGGGGCCAGAGCGGCCGGGCGAGTCCATGCAGCGCTACGTGTTGGTGCCGGGATCTTCGATCAAATGCACGTAGCTGTTGTAGCGGCGGGGATCGATATGCCCGTCGGCTACCGCATCCTGCACCGCACACGCCACCTCATGGATGTGGGTGCAGTTGGGAAAGCGACAATTGCTGACGTATGGACGGATGTCGCGGAACAGACCAGCGACTTCCTCGGGGGATACATCCCATAGTTCCAATTGCCGAATACCGGGCGTGTCGACCAAGTATCCGCCGCCAGCTAGCGGCAGCAGTTCTGCGGTGGTCGTGGTGTGCTTGCCTTTGCGATTTTCGGTGCTGACCGGCTGCACGCGCAGCCCCAGCCCGTCTTGAACTACGTTCAGCAAGGAACTCTTGCCGACGCCGCTTTGGCCAGCGACCACGCTTTGGCGGCCGGTGACGATATCGCGCAAGTGATCAGTCCCCCAACCTCGCTCGGCACTGGTGAGCAACGTGCGATAGCCCATCTGGGCGTAGACTCCGAGCAGTGGTTGCAATTCGGTGGGGTCGACCAAGTCGACTTTATTGAACACGATCAGCGCGTCGAGCCGGGCTTGTTCAGCGGTCACCAAAAAGCGGTCGATCAAGTGGGGTTTCAGATCCGGCTCGGCTGTGCTCGCGACAATAATCACCAGGTCGACATTGGTCACCAGCACGTGTCGTCGCCCTTTGCTGGTGCGGCTGAGCACGCCATGCCGCGGCTTGACCGACAGGATGATCCCCTGCTCTGCTCCCTCGGGGCGGAAGACGACGTTGTCGCCGGCCGCCACCACGTGGCGTTGATCGGTGGAGAGACTTTTGAGAACACCGCGGACGGCACAGCGAAACTGGCGTCCTTCAGCCGTGATGACGATGCTCTCCAGCCCGTGCACGCGCAGCACGCGGCCATGCAAGACATTCGGATCGCGCGATTCCATGTCCACGGCAAAACCATCGCTGGTGTCTTCCAGAGCTTGTCCGACCACCGTCCGGTAACGCGACATCTCCCCTTTGCCGCTGACCCGCTCATGCGACACATGGGCTTCGTCGTCGTGGGGGTCTTGTTGGAACTGTCGCGTCAAATCGGAAGGTCGGCGACGCTTCTGATAGTTTTTTCTGAATTCGGTGCGAATCTTACTGGGACGTTTTTTGGCCATAAATAGTAACGGTCCGCTACTTGGCTGCTTCGCCGGGGCTGTTGTCTGCGCTGACATCGTGGCCCGTGCCAACCCCGGCCGCCTCAGGAGCGATGACTATTTTGGCCGCGTCGCCGAAGCGCTGCACCGGCCCATGTACGCTCGGGCCAATCAATTCTTCGATTTCAACTTCCCCTAGCTCTTCGCGCTCGAGCAATTGCTGAGTAATCGTTTCCAATTCCTGACGGCGGTCGGTGAGCAAGTCTCTTGCCCGATCCCCGGCGTTGTTGAGAATCCGCGCCACTTCGCCGTCGATGACTTCTTGCGTGTGCTCGCTGAATTGCCGCTGTTGGTGCATTTCGCGTCCCAGGAACGGATCATCGTCGGAGCTTTTGTAGCTGACCGGTCCCAGTTTAGGACTCATTCCCCAGTGGGTTACCATTCGTCGAGCCAGACCCGTGGCACGCTCCAGATCGTTCTCGGCGCCCACGGTGATTTCATCGTAGACCAAGCGTTCCGCGGCGCGTCCGGCGAGCAGGACCACGAGTTGATCGAGCAGTTCGTTCTCGCTGGAGCTCATTCGGTCTTCCGAGGGCACGATCTGCGTGCTGCCCAGCGATCGTCCGCGTGGAATGATGGTAACTTTGTGGACTCGTTGGGCACCTTGCAGGAACCAAGCGGCCAGGGTGTGTCCCGCTTCGTGGTAAGCGGTCTTTTCCTTTTCATCTGGCTGCAGCACCTCCTCGCGTTTGGCGCCCATCAGCACCTTATCGCGCGCGTAGTCAAAATCGGCCATGCTGACGCGGTTTTTATCGTTGCGGGCAGCCCACAAGGCAGCTTCATTAACCATATTGCTGATGTCTGCACCGGTCAGTCCGATAGTCACTGCGGCCAGACGAGCCAGGTCGACATCGTTGTCTAGCGGCACGTCGCGCGTGTGGACTTTAAAAATTTCCAGACGTCCCTTATTGGTCGGGCGTCCCACGGTGATATGTCGGTCAAAGCGACCGGGCCGCAGCAGGGCGGGGTCGAGCACGTCGGGACGGTTGGTCGCCGCGATAACAATCACCGACTCGACGCCCGAGAAACCATCCATTTCACTGAGGATTTGATTGAGCGTCTGCTCGCGTTCGTCGTGTCCGCCCCCAAGTCCTGCCCCGCGCTGGCGCCCAACCGCATCGATTTCATCGACGAAGATAATCGCCGGCGCGTTGTCTTTGGCTGTTTGAAATAAGTCGCGTACTCGACTCGCTCCCACCCCTACAAACATCTGGATGAATTCACTGCCATTGACCGAGTAGTAGGGCACGTCCGCTTCGC
>JBEBXX010000342.1:0-4051 GCA_040391435.1 Aureliella helgolandensis
ATCGCATTATCGCGGACGAATTCGGCATGTGCAATCTGCACTTGCAAATGGGTCGTGCCCGCAATCAAGTCCTGAGTGACCTGGGCGCGCGAACCGGAGTGGATGACTTGCGAGCCCTAGCCTCGATCTTGATTCAAGCCGACAAGTTCGGTTCGAGCGTGGCCACTGCGCTGCGTGTTCAAAGCGATTCGATGCGCATCCGACGCCATCAAATCGCTGAGGAGAAGGCTGCTAAGACCGCTGTTAAACTGATCTTCCCACTGGTGTTATTCATATTCCCAGGCATCTTCGTGGTGTTGGTCGGCCCGGCTGGCATCCAGATGGCCCGCGAGATGTTCCCAGCCATGAGCGGCAATTAACTGCCACCGCGCGGAATGCCACGAGGCCTAGTTATCGACGCGGCCGAGCTGGGTAGCGTGCATCGAGCAGGCCTTCCAGCTCGGCGCATACCTGTGGCCAGCGCTCGGCGATGTTCAGCGTCTCACCGGCCGGTGCCTGATGGTCGTACAACTCGCGCTGACCGCTGCGATGCACAATCAAGCGATAGCGTTCGGTGCGCAGTGTGCGCGCTTGCTTGAAATAGGATACAGCCTTCCGCTCCCGCGCCGCACCATCGCCACGCAGCAGTCCTGCCAAAGACTCCCCCTGAACAAACTCGGGGTGGGGCACAGCCGCCAATTCGCACAAGGTGGGGAAGATATCGATGGCTTCGACAATCGCATCGATGTGTTTGGCTGCTACAAGGCCACTTCCTGGAGCGGAGATGACCAACGGGGCGCGCAGCGACTCTTCAAACAGCGTATGCTTGCCCCAAACTGCATGCTCTCCCAGATGCCATCCGTGGTCACCCCACAGCACGACGATCGTATTGTCCCTGGCCCCGACCGCTGCCAACTGCTCCAAGATCCGGCCTACCTGCGCATCGGCGTACGATACGCACGCCGCGTAGTGCTTGCGAACTTCGTCGGCAAACTGAGCATCCCGGTTTGGATCGCGTGCCCAGCGATGGTAGCTCATAAATTCGCCCGAACCGTGCCAAGTGGTCTGGCCGTGCGGCTGGTGCGGATGCGCGATCGGCGGCAGCGCGGTCTGGCGATAGGGCTGCATGTACTGGGCAGGTGCACCGAACGGCAGGTGCGGTCGTAGCAGGCCCACAGCTAGGAAAAATGGTGGTGATCCGTCGGCTGCTAGGGTTTCGATCTGCCGCAGAGCCTCTTCAGTGGTTAGGCCGTCGGGGTAAATATCGTCATCGCCGGCGATCGATTGAAAGACATCCATGTCCTCCGCCTGCTCGCGAATCTGGCCACGGGCCAGCCCGTGCATAAAGCCACGTGGGTGCTGCCACTGACCCGAGGCACAGATGGTCGCGTCCCAAGCATCGGGCATCTCCGGCTGTGCACTATCATCCCAGTCAGCTCCGCCCAGACCGCCCGGATGATGTGAAACCTTACCAACCGAAACCGCGCGATAGCCGTGTTGCCTAAACCACTGTGGCATACTCGGCGGAAGCTCGTCGCCAGCGGCTATGCGTGCAGCTCGCTGAAACAATGCATCGTTGGAGCCGCCACCATAACAACCGGTCAACATCGCATAGCGCGAAGCACCGCAAGTGGGTGCCTGTACGTAGTGTCGTACAAACATTCCACCTTGCGCGGCCAAAGCATCGATGTTCGGCGAGTGAATGTAGTCGACGCCGTAACAATTCAATTCTGGGCGCAGATCGTCAATGCACAGCAGCAGTACATTCGGTCGCTCTGCCGCCCCAGTCCGCTGCGGTACAGCGCTCAGGAAAACGGCAACACCGATTAGCGGCAGCAGCCAGAGAACTGTCCTAGGCGACCTAGTCAATCGGCTGCTCCACGCGAAACTTCCAATACGGACAGCACGCCGCGATGGTCCGAAGCGACGGCTTCGTCGAGTACGCGCGTTTCGACTTCGCGCAGACGGATACCGCTACTGGGCGTTGCCGATCCAACCAAGATGTAGTCGATCTTGCGAGTGGGTTTGCCGACGGGGATGGTGAATCCATTTTGATCGGCAGGCAGCGTCCAGTGCTTCAGCAGAACCTTCAGCGGTGGGCTATCTGGGGTAGCGTTCAAATCGCCCGTCAGACACAGCGGATACTTGGAATCAACCGCGAACGTTTGATTGATAAACTCGGCCGATTCCACTCGCTGGGCGGGATCTTGTCGATGGTCTAAATGCGTGGCTAGGAATTTCAGTTGACCACCCTGAGGCAGTTCCACATCGACCTCAAGCAACCCACGCTGCTCGCCACCGCCGGTATTGGGCAAAGCATGATTTTTATGTGCCACGATGGGGAACCGCGAGAGCACGGCGTTGCCGTACTTGCCACCCTCGAGATCGATATTTGCGCCGAAGGCGACGTGCATCTTCAGCAGTTTAGCAAACTCTTGAGGCTGATCCACGCTCTGACTGCGAGCAACGTTTTGGTCCACTTCTTGGAGTGACACCAGATCCGCCCCAGTCTCTCGAATCACGGCCGCGATGCGTTCGAGGTCCAGGCGACCATCTATGCCCTCGCCGTGATGGATGTTGTAGGACACAACTGTGATGCGTTGCGGCCCCGTGGTGGAAGCGGTCTCAGGCGACTGGGCAAACGTGGCCGGTCCCCAGGCCACAGCCGCGATCAGCACAGCGGTCAACCACACAGTAATCCTACGTTTCATGTCGTATGCTCCAAAGCAAGAGAGGTTTGATGGCTCTAGTATAGCCGATATAGCGGCGGCGACCTGCGTGGACTACATTGGGTCGCCTGCACTGGGTGGCCTGCACGGGATGGCGTAAACTGGGTGGCTGGCTATGCCCGGCGGACGACGATGCGATTGCCCTCGATGCGCAAAATCTCGATGGAGCTACCAGCTTCGATATAGTCGCCCTCGGTGATCACATCCAGCAGTTGATCCTGCCATTTGACTTTGCCAGCCGGGCGCAAGTCGGATTCGGCAATGGCCGACGCGCCCAGCGGTGGTCGGGGCGCAGCCGCTGGCGTGGCGGCCAGCAAGCTGCTGGCGGGGACGCGGGAAGGGCTTGGTATAGAAGCTTCGGGAGCGTTTAGGCGAAAGCGATTCAAACCTGGGATCGAGTCCAGCAGCACGATCTGACCCACCAACAGGGCCAACACGCCAAACACCGAGCCCAGTACGATCAGCAGATTGACTCTCAACTGGCCCCACTCGGCCGCGTCTTGGGGCACGACGAAATCCTGGCCGGCCATCACGAGGGAAAGCACGACGAGCACCAAACCGCTGATGCCAAACACACCGAAGCCTGGCAACACAAACAGCTCGCAGGCCAGGCAGACGATGCCCAGCAGGAACAACAGCACTTCCAGCCAGCCCGAGGTGCCGCCCAGGGCGTGGCTCCAAAAAAAGATGCCGAAACAAAACATCGCTCCCAACCCCGCCACGCTGATTCCGGGTGCGGCCAATTCCAGATACAGCCCGACTAGGCCGAGTATCAATAGCAGCCCCGTGATCCATGGTCGATTGAGCGTGTACACGATTTTGTCGACCCACTGCAAACGCGTTGTTACCAGCGAGTCGATCGACATGTGCGTCAGCAAGTCGGCTTGCGAGGCAAACACCCCTTCGCACAAATCAAGCTGCAGAGCCCGGGCGGCGCCGACCGTTAGAAATCGATTCTGCCCCGCTTCGGGAACCGCGGCACCCAACTTGTATGTATCCGCTAGATCGCCTTGATTGAACTCTTTCTCCGACAAGTAGACCTGCTTGCCAGTCGCTAACTCGGTAGCCTGATAAACGACCGCCGTGCGATCCGCCATGGCCTCAGCCAATGCCGCAGGTCGCCCCTGGCTAATGGCCACCTCGCGCAGAGCGCCGACCAAGTAGCTGACAATCTTCTCTTCAGCGTGTTCGAAGGCACCATCGAGCCGCAAGCGAATCGGTCCCGCATCGCCAAGCAACGCGCCGGACTGCATGTAGATACGGTCGCATCCCAAAGCGATGATGGCCCCTCCGCTAATCGCCTCCTCTGGGATATATGCCACAGTCGTAGCCCAGTCGATTGC
>JBEBXX010000343.1:0-4039 GCA_040391435.1 Aureliella helgolandensis
CGGCCGGTCTCCTGGCTGTCCTCGGGGCTGTCGAAGAGGCACAGCTCGACTTTAACAGCGTTCTCACTGTACAGAGCGAAGTTGACCCCTCGCCCATCCCAGGTGGCACCTAGTGGATAGGGACGTCCTGGCCAAACGCGAAGTTTACTCACAGCACCGCTCCTTAAAATAGTTTCTTGGCTGACTTTTACGTGGACATCATCATTTGTAACAAGTTCGGATAGCTCCGCATGCGGGCAAGGCCGCTTGAGGCGCACGGCTCAAACAGGCGCACGGCTCAAACAGGCGCACGGCTTAAACAGGCACGCGGCTCAAAATCGCGCCGCACACCTCGACAAATATGTCTGCTACTAAAATGCGACCGTCGGTTACCTCGATGCCGCGATCCGCAATTAATTCGCGCCATCGTACGGGCGCGCTTTCGCTAATCTCGATCGCGGTATCGCTCCACGCTGCGGCAAGGTAGCTCGACCGATTCGCCCGTTGTGGCTGAGCACCGACCAAACCTAGCGGCAGCCGCGGCACAGCTACTACTATTGACTGCTCGCCAAGGCTTCGTTCAAAAGCCACGACATGCTCAGCCTTGGCTCCACTGATTGCCAGCGGCCTGTAACTGCCACTGGCAAACACGTCCCAATGGTCGCGACGCGCCCGCAGACCGCGCGCGGTAACGAACATTTTGAGCTGCGCATCCGCTAATTCAAAGTCCAATTTCAGCGGGCCTACGCCACTGTCCGAAGCGACTTGCCGCACGCGCTGCAAAGCGGCCTGCCGCAAGTCGAAGTCGACTGGCTGCCGATTATCTGGATCGACCAAATGGAAGTCCCACAACTCGCTCCCTTGATAAAAGTCGGGGACGCCCGGCAGGGTGGTCTTAAGGATGACTTGTGCGAGTGAATTGACGAAGCCGGGTCCAGCAATCCGCCGCGCTAAATTGTCGATGCATGAAAACGCTAGGCTTTGCCGATCAACGATGCTGCAATCTACGAATGCAGCTACGGCCGATTCAAAGTCGGCGTTGGGAGTTCGCCAAGAGGTCTTTTCTTTAGCTTCGCGAAAAGCTTTCTGAAAGTATGCCTGCAAGCGATCGCGATAGTGATTCCAGTCGCATTGGCCAATCGGCCAAGTTCCCAACAAAGTTTGAAATATAAAGTACCGCTCATTGGCACCCACGCTCACGCCCTGCGCCTCGTCGGAAGCCGTAGCATTCTCCCAACTTTTCAAGGCTGCCGAAAAATCTTCGGGGCATTCCGAGATCACGTGCAGTCGGGCGCGAGTGTCTTCGCCACGCTTGGTATCGTGCGTAGCAGTGGCCGATAAACCGCTGGGCCAATCGCTCGCTCGCCGCAGCATCTCGCGATGGAACTCCTCCACAGCCAATGCCTCTGTCCCCAGCTCCCCGCCTACTTCGTTGAGCGACAGCAGCGGGTAATAGCGATAGAAGGATGTGTCCTCCATCCCCTTGGCAGTCACCGGACCGGTGATCTGCTGGAAGCGCAGCACCCAATCGCGCCATGCTACTTGTTGATCCTCCTCCAAGCCTGCTGGAAACTCCAACAGCAGGACGCTGGAGATGAACTCAAACACCGACTGGGGCATCGTTGGATTGCGAACGATCGCCCAGCGAATCGCCTCGCGGATGCGGCGGTGGTCGTCGACATTCACGTCCCACCCCTGCGGCCGAACATAGCTTCGATAGACAGGAAAACAGGCAATAACCTCGCGCAGCGCGTGTAGCAGCCCACGCAGCGTGAAGTGCAGTGTTCGGCGTTTGCAGCGTGCAATGCGGAACAGCCGCGAGGCCAAAACGTATAATTCGCTAGCCATCGCGTCTCGTAGCACGGCTAGCTTGCCGTGATAGCCCACATCGCGTGGCCTTGCTTCTTGCTCGGTCTGCTGCACGTAGACCTGACGTAATCGCTCCAAGCCCGCGTGGTCGACCATCACGCCAGAAATGGCGTTGAGCAGTTCGTAGCCCGTGGTGCCGCTCACTCTCCAGTGCGCTGGCAATGTCTCATCACCCGACAGAATTTTCTCTACGACAATGTACAGCTCCTGCCCCTTGGCACCAGTTGAAATGCTCCGGTAACTAGTCTGTAGCTTTTCGAAATACGCTGCGGGGTCAAGCAGACCATCGACGTGGTCGACCCGCAAACCGCTCACAGTTCCACTGCGCACAAGGTCCCATGTCAGTCGGTGCAGATGCTCAAATACTGCCTCGTTCTCGACGCGAACTGCCGCCAGGTCGTTAATATCAAAAAAGCGGCGGTAGTTGATTTCATCGACTGCGACCTGCCAGTACGCCAGTCGATAGTATTGTTGATTGAGCAGATGCTCTAACGTGTCGAAGCTGCGCGGATTGCCGACCTCCCCGTTGACTCGCGCAAGTGCAGCTTCAACGGCGCGGACCACTATTGGCGAATCGCTTTGCAACTGGGCAAATCGCCGGCGAGCAATCCTCTGCTCGCGGTATCGCTCGTCGCCCTGCTGGCTGTGCGACAAATGCGACAGTTGAGTAACGATGCTGGCAATTTCATCGCGGACATCTTGCGGTGCATCGTGGGTGAGCGACTCCAGCGCCAACTGCAAAACGCTAACCCAGCTCGCCGGCGTCAGCGGAAAGCGGCCATCGAAGTACTGCAGCACGAATCCATCGGCACAACTGGCAATTTGCAGCTCAGCAGACTCTAAGGTCTCTCCAAAGGGCTTGCCCAAGAAGGGCAACAGCACACAGTTGGTTAACTCGCCGCCCGGTGGATCCCAATCGATGTCGAAGAACGTGGCCGACCGAGCCGCAGGACCATTTTCCAGCACATCGTTCCACAGCATGTTGCTGGGGTCGTTAATCCCCATATGGTTCGGCACGATGTCCAGCAGCAAGCCCATCCCGCGGCGCCGCGCCTCTGCGGCCAGATGGTCGAGCTGCTCACGACTTCCAAATGCCGGTTCAATGCGATTATGATCGACCACGTCATAGCCGTGCGGACTCTCCGCCCGCGCATGAAACAGCGGCGACAAATATAAATCGCTAATGCCCAGCGTCTGCAGATAGTCCAACTGTTGAGTGATTTGATCGAAGCCAAAATCTCGTCGCAGTTGCAAGCGGTACGTTGCGCGAGGCAAGCGGTTGACGCGCTGAGCCTGATCGACGGACTGCGACGCGGCTGGTTGATTCACGATCAGGCGGTTCCTATTTTTTTAGTAAGTACCCACACATAAGTTTCAGCATATCATTAGCCGTTTTGGCGTTAGCCACGGTTGATACCATTAGCCGTTTTGGCGTTAGCCACGGTTGATTGACAAAACAGGAAACTTATGTGTGGGTGCTTATCACAATGTGTGCTGAGCAAAGGGAAGCCACGAGCGCAGTCTAAGCAGCTCTGCAAACGCGCTTCGATTCCGTGCGCGGTTCGATTGCAAACGCAATGCCAGTTTGGTACTCAGTTTGCACAAAAGGCGTGCTGACCTTCACATACTTAGGAGCTGATTATTGCGATGAGCACAATTGTACGCCGACGCCCTTGCGGTGCAGAACCAACCTCCAGCGGTGTCACGTTTCGCGTTTGGGCACCCAAACGAACTCGTGTCCGCATCCGTTCCATCTCTGACCAACGCATGTTTGAACTGGACACAGAAGGGGATGGCTATTTCTCCGGCCACGCCGAGGGCTGGTCGACAGGAGACCAATACTTCTTTCGCCTAGATGACGATGAGTACGACTATCCGGATCCCGTCTCCAGGTTTCAGCCTCAGGGTGTGCACGGTCCATCGCAAGTTGTAGACCCTCGGGCCTTCGAGTGGACGGATGGGGATTGGCCAGGAGTCGAACTGCGCGGACAAGTTATTTACGAGCTTCACATCGGCTGCTTTACGCACGCGGGCACATGGCAGGCCGCGATGGAAAAGCTGCCGCTGCTGTCCGAGGTAGGCGTGACCGTGGTCGAGCTCATGCCGGTCTCCGAGTTCGACGGCCAGTTCGGCTGGGGCTACGATGGCGTCAAATGGTACGCGCCGACTCACTTGTATGGCCATCCAGACG
>JBEBXX010000344.1:0-4031 GCA_040391435.1 Aureliella helgolandensis
AGTTAGCTGCGCCTCGGGTTGGCTGGGGCCAGCCTCCTTCAGAGCGCGTATTAACTGGGACTCCGTGATAGCATCGCGCAAAATGATGGGCGGTGCGGACGGGTCGGCTGGATAGATGGCCAGCAGTGGAATTGACAGACTGTCGAGTTCTTTGAGTTTGCTCATGATCTCATCGGACGGTTCGGACCAGTCCGCCAGCAGCGGAACGACACCATTTTCATCGACCAACTTGGCAACTCTGGGGCGGTCGATAGCGAACTTCATATTCGCTTGGCATGTCAAGCACCAGCGAGCGGTGAATTCGACCATGACCGTCTTTCCCTGGGCGCGATGGGCTGTCAACGCAGCTTCGTTATACGGTATCCACGGCAGGTCATGCTTGACTGGACCTAGGAACATGAAAGCTGACATGGCCCCCACGGCGGTCATGGCCAGTGCGGCCGCCCAAGCGGAACGCAAGCGATACGCTTCGGCGTAGGCAGGCACTCGTCCGATGAGCCAGCACGCGAACCAGACCACGATCAGGAGCGTCAGAGTGGCGATGCGGTAGTCCGGCGCGATCATGGCTACGAAGTAGACGACTGTCAGCAGCAGTGGAAAAGCTAGGACCTGTTTGAGCGTATCCATCCACGCGCCGGGCTTGGGCAGTAGTCGAATCACGCCAGGATAAAAGCAGAGTGCAATGTAGGGCAGGCCCAGGCCGATGCCGACCAACAGGTAGAGCAGGATGATGGATGTAATGGAAAGCGTCAGCGTCAGGCCGAAGAGCGTTCCTAAAAAAGGCCCCGAACAGGGCGTGGCCAACAGGGTGGTCAGAATGCCTTTGAAGAAAGCCCCCGTCAGTCCCTCTTGCTCCATCAGCTTGCCGGACTTGTTCGACGTGGCAAAGCCTGGAATGGGAATCTCCCAAACGCCTAGGAAGCTCAAAGCCATAGCAAAGATCAGCACGGCCATGGGGACTTGGAACTCCAAGCGTGTAAACTGTTGCCCCCATCCAAACGCCTCGCCCGCCAATTTGGCGAACACGTTCGCCAGGGCTAATACCAACATCACCGCCAGGATGCCCCCAACGTAGGAGACATTGAGCGAAATGATCTTGCCTCGATTGCTGCCCGATTGATTGACAAAGCCCATCAGCTTAAGCCCGATCACCGGTAGTACGCAGGGCATAAAGTTAAGGATGAAGCCTCCGGCCAGCGCGGCCAGGACCATCCAAATATCTAGTCCGGCTCCCGCCGCTGCGGATGGCTGTTTGGCCTTCTCATTCTCGGTGGTGCCTTGGTCGATCCAGTCGGTCAAACTATCTCGATCGACGACTGTCACGTAATCTTGCTGTGCAAAGGTCAGCGCCTTGCCAGCCGCCGGCTTGGGTGGAGTCGAGGTGATAGTTAGATTGCCAGCCACCGACAGGCCACTTCGCTGGCTACACGAACGATCATTGCAAGTCACAAAGCCAACTTGCAATTCAATGGGATACTCACCCGCTTGGGCGTTCTCTGGCACGCGGATCGGAATGCGCCACGTGACATCACCATCGTGGTAGCTGATGGGAGTTTCAAGTCGAGTGTCGACGGAGATGGGCGCATCGGTCTTGGGTCGGCCAAATCGCAGTCCAGCCTTGGATGTAGCTACGATCACTGTACGGAATTCGGAGTCTTCTTCAACAAACGGATAGATGTGATAGCTTTTGTCCAACTCCGCCGTCAGCGTGAGCACGGCTAGCTCACCCGGTTTGACCTGCGCGGGAGTCAGGCTAGCGCTCCAGACGGCCTGAGTATCTGTGATGCGCAGCGATTCACTCCGCTTCTGCTCACTGTAGTTTCCTGCGAACTTGGCGGTCATCTTTTTAGAAATTGGAATGCACGACCCACCTGTCATGCAGATTTGACCGTCCAGAGCAACCTCCAAAGGATCCTGCTCTGGATCTAGCTCTTTGGCCACCGTGAAAGGTGCCGTCCAGGTCACGACCCCGTGGTGTTCTTCGATCGGCAAGCCGGGCCAGGCGCGGTCCGAACCGATATCCGGGGCTTGATCTGGGATGAAGGGACCGGTGAGATTGACGGAGTCGCTAAGCAGCTTCATCTTGGTGGCCATCGGCCCGCCGTCGGGCTGAGTGGTCGAGTATAGATGCCAGCCATCAGCGATCTCGACAGTGATCGATAGGCGGCCGCTCTGGCCTGCAGATTCCAATTCGTAGGTCGCATCAAACGTGGCGTTCTCGCCGTTGGCCGAATTACCACCCACGCTGGGCAGCCCCAAATTTCCGAAGGGTGTTGTCGATAGCTCCTTGCTTAAGGCTTTACCCTTGGAGGGCGGTGGCTTACCTTGGGCGAGCGCCGCTTCGGGAACCAGCATCAGCAGCGCCAAACTCCAACATAAAGCTAGCCCAGTAGCGGTGCGCATGGAAGCGTTCATAGATGATCGTTTTCCTATTGCCTGCCGGCGCTGTTGCGCCGCGTATCGAGTATCATGTGGATCTGTAGAGTAAGTGTATGTTTACCTCATTGTTGTCAGCGCGGTCAACGCTGCCAAAGCTTTTTCCGGCCTCAACCAGGGTAAACCCATGCGCTGTCCACGACATCGCACCCCCCACTCGTGCCTGCTAACAGACCAAGGTAAATGTATGTTGTTCATCAGATTTTCGCTGCTGGCTGTGTTTTATTCTACCGTGCTAAGTGCGGCAGTCGCCCAGCAGGCGAGCCGAAATCCTACGCAGCGCCCTGCCGCTGCCGGCGATGCTCAGCCGCAGAACACGACGGAAGGTGCCGCGCAAGCCGATGCTCAGGATGGCTCGACGCTGAAGTCGGCCGAGTGGATTCCACTGTTCAATGGCCAGGATCTAGCCGGCTGGGTTCCCAAGATTCGCCATCAACCGTTGGGTGAGAACTACGGCGAGACGTTTCGCGTTGAAGACGGCCTGTTGAAAGTGCGGTATAGCCCCGAGCATTATCCTGAGTTTGGCGAGCGATTCGGCCACTTGTTTTACGAGAAGCCCTTCTCGCACTACCGCCTGCGCGTCGAGTATCGATTCGTTGGTCAACAGTGCGCCGGTGGTCCTGGCTGGGCCACGCGCAATAGCGGGATGATGCTGCATGGCGAGGACCCGGCATTAATGACGATCGATCAAGACTTTCCAGCCTCGATTGAGTGTCAGTTGCTCGGAGGCAATGGACGCGATCCGCGCAGCACTGTCAACTTGTGCACTCCAGGTACCAATGTCGTTATGAACGAAAAGCTGTTCCTGCCTCACTGTACTAATTCTCGCTCAAAGACCTATCATGGCGAGCAGTGGGTTGCGGTTGAGGTCGAGGTGCGTGGCGCAGGGGTGATCAAGCACATCATCGATGGAGAAACCGTTTTAGAATATTCACAAGCGCAGTACGACGAGCGCGATCCTCACGCGAAGAAGTTGGCTGAGAAGCAGGGTGGGCTGCTCATTTCCGGCGGAACTATTTCGTTGCAGAGCGAAAGCCATCCGGTGGATTTCCGCAAGGTAGAACTGCTTGTTTTGGAAGCGCCGACAGAGTGACAGTCGTATTGTTTGACATCGACGGGACATTGATCGATTCCCAGGGGGCTGGCGGCGCGGCGCTGAGCATGGGGCTGACGGAAGTCTTCGGCATCTCGCCTCCGCGACTGGTAGCTCTGCACGGCCGCACCGATCTGGGGGTTTTTTCAGAGTTGCTGACCCTTAACGGTATCGAGGACTCGCAAGAAAATTTCAGCCGCCTGCAAGCCGCTTATTTTGCGAAGCTACCCGAGGAATTGGCGCGCCGGGGAGGCAGGGTGTTGCCGGGCGTAATTGACATGCTTGCTCGATTGCGGCATATTCCAGGCTGTCACGTGGGTTTACTGACGGGAAACATGCCAATCTCGGCCAGGATCAAGCTTGATCATTTCGGTTTGTGGGATTGGTTCGAGTTTGGCATTTTTGGAGACACGGTCATCCACCGTCCCGAGTTGAGTGGACAGGTCAGGTCGGTCGTCAATAATCACAGTGGACATGAAGTCCCCTCACAGTGCATTATAGT
>JBEBXX010000345.1:0-4020 GCA_040391435.1 Aureliella helgolandensis
CCGCCGGCGAGTCAAAGCCCATGGCGATACCAAAGGCATGCGAATTCTTAGGGCTGGTTTGACGACGCAGTTGGAAATCTCGAACTCCAGGAATGGAGGCAAGCTCGGCAGCCGCTTTTAGAAACGAGGCCTCTTCCTTCGAATCCGGCGCGTGTTTCAGGCGAAAAGTAACCGTGTGTTCGATCATGGCGGGTGCTCGTTGCGGGAGGGCATTGGGGTTTGGGGCAGTCTTTGGATTATCGGCGAGCCGCTGAATGTTCGGCGCTGCGGCAGGTGGTTCCGCAGGTGGTCCGGCAGGGGCGCTCACCAGCCGCATAGACGCGCTACGACTATGCGCTGGCCAGCTCTGCGATACGTCTTCGGCCACCGGCTGAGTCGACTTTATTTTCTCGTTTTCGCTCGCCGCTTGCCTCAACAGTCGCACAGCCGACTCGACTAACATTTCACCGCTGCCCGGCATCACTGTCGAATTGGTAACTTCATAGCTGCCACCTGCATAGGCGGCGCGGTGAGGGATGTAGATCGTCTCAACCACGTTGGATAATTCTACTACGATTGTCGTGCGGAACGGCGAGGCCTGTTTGATGGCGAGCCCTAGGTCGACGAAGATTTCGCCCGGAAGAGTCACTATAGCCAGTTCATCGCCGATGCTAATTACGGTCACGTCAACCGGCAATGTTTCACCGATCCCAGCCAACGCGCGACTCCTTCCCCAGGTGAGATAGTCGGATGACTTGGCCGCTGGCTGTTGGTGGCGAAGTTGATCGAGAATCAGCTTTTTATAAGCCAGGACGTGATCGAAAAATTCAACTTTGCCACCGTTTTTGATGAGATCCAAAGTCTGAGTACTGCGATGCACTTGCTCGGGCGTGGCCTCCTCCAGCGGCAACTGTACGACTTCCGATTTGACCGCCAGGTGTGTGTGCTCGATCGTCGGCAATTGGTCGAGCCGCGCACGGATGGTCTTGCCAAGAGAATTGCCGATGAAATCTGCCTTATTGCGTTCGCTCGAAGCAGGGTTCGCATGGTTGATGTCACCACAGCATCCCGTGCCAAAAATGGAAATCAATTCAGAGCCTAAGCTCTCGCGCAAAGTGCGTTCAATAAAGAACGGGTAGTCGGCGCTCCACATCGCTCCACCCACGGTATCGCAGTGCAGCGCGAAATTACTAAAGATGCCACGCGTCGTCCCGTCTGCGGCATCGCGGATGGCCAGCAGGCCAATCTGCGGATCGATCGGACCGGCAGCCCGAAGCCGCCTGGGATTGCTCTCAGCTTGCCAAGTCTGCAAGGTCAATTCGAGCATTTTTGAGCGCCGATTGTAGGACACGGGGGTTTCTTGATTGGCGACGCCACTGGTGAGCGAAGCCGGTTTGGCATTCGCATTTGCGGCGACAATTGCGGCGACCGGTCCGGAGATCAATTTTTCGATGTATTCTGCTCGCAGCGGATCCTGTTTCTCTTTGCCCAGGTAGAGAACCAGCTCCTTCATGTAGTCCGGCGCGGTATGCGAGTGTGTGGCCGAGATCACAATATTGCTTTCCGGAATGCCCGTTTGAGCGGCAGCCAGCTTGCGAATCTCGCGCGACAAATCGCTGCAGATGCCAATCAAGTCACACACGACCAAGGCGGCTGCCGTGTCACCTTCTCGAAACACGATGGCCTTGGCTTTTAACGGATTGAGTGTGCCTTCGGCCAGTCGCTCGTGATAGTAACCCGCCATTGGAAAGCCGCTAGGCGGAGTGATGTCCTGCTCAGCGACGCCTACTTGCAGCACTTCTGCATGCAACGTCTCCGGCCACATAGCGGCCGAGACCGTCGCCGCCAGAATCAAAACAGGACAACATATGTGATTAAGCACAAATGAGGCAGAACGCATTGCAAGAAAACCTTTGTTTACGGTGGAAGGAATTGTCGTCTGGTGAGCGTGAGCGAGGTGGGGAGCGCGGTCGAGCCTTGAATTATACTTGATCTCGCGCGCGTGTTGCGAACCGCGTAAGTGTAGCACGACGCTCCGCGTCCTTCCCCACTTGCAATACCGACGCGGAGCAGTACGATCCCAGTACATGGATTCATTTCGGTTGACGGGCAAAGTTGTGGTCGTTTTCAGAAGAGGCACAGAGCGTGCGGTTCTACTGAAATAACTGGGCGGCGTACTTCAGCACAGACACATCAATGGAGGTGGCGGTGATTCTGAAGACCGTATCGGATCGTTGGACGATCGTCGGCCTTCGCACCAAGATCGCCGGAGCAGGATTGCCCGTGAAATGGGTCAAGAGAGGAAAGGCTTGCGCAAATTCACAACAGGCAGTCGCTGATTTCTACTCACTGATTGAAATTTTTGACGTCGACCTTGATATCGCACTGTCATTTGGCGAACTTCGCGCAAGAATGATGAATGCGGGCACGCTGCTGGAATGCGGTGCCCCGAACATGCAATGGCAAACTTCTTCCCGTGACTGGGATTTTAAAGTAGACTGATGTATCGAGTTCAGTAGTTCGGATACTTGGGAGTTGTCATGTTTTCCAATTCACATATCGTCTGTCGGATTCTTCGATTGCTGGTCATTGCCTTCGTGATAGGAGCTGGCTCGACAATATCGCACGCTCAGACCGAACGCTGGTCGCAGGAAAAGGCGAACGCGTGGCACAAAGAATCGAAATGGTTGGTCGGCGCGAACTACACGCCCGCCTACGCAATCAACCAATTGGAAATGTGGCAAGCCGATTCGTTTGACGTCGCGGCGATCGATCGCGAATTGCAGTGGGCCCAGGACCTTGGATTTACCAGCATTCGCGTTTATCTGCATCACCTGTTATGGGAACAAGATGCCGACGGATTTCTTAAACGACTCGATACATTTCTGAAGACTGCTGACAAGCACAAGATCGGGGTGATGTTCGTGCTGTTCGACAGCGTTTGGGATCCCAATCCGAAACTCGGCAAACAACGTCCACCGCAAAAAGGTTTGCACAATTCCGGTTGGGTGCAGAGTCCCGGACTGAAGGACTTGCAAGATAGTTCGCGATACGGTTTGCTCGAGGCGTACGTGAAGGGCGTCGTTGGACGTTTCAAAGACGATCAGCGAGTGCAAGTTTGGGACCTCTGGAATGAACCCGACAACCTGAATGACAACAGCTACGGCAAAAATAATCTGGACCAGGAACCCACCGACAAATTGAAGTACGTTTTGGATCTGCTGCCGAAAACATTTGCGTGGGCTCGCGAAGCCGGCGCGACGCAGCCGTTGACTGCCGGCGTTTGGTTGAGCGATCACAAAGCGGATCCGAACAAGCTAAACGACATTGAGAAAGTGCAGCTCGAACAATCCGACGTGATTAGTTTTCACTGCTACGATGGATTGGAACAACTGAAAACGTGGGTCAACAACTTGCGTCCGCTCGGTCGTCCGCTGATTTGCACTGAATATATGGCTCGCCCAAACGGAAGCGAATTCGATCCGATTTTGGGCTACTTCGCTGCACAGAAAATTGGAGCTCATAACTGGGGCTTCGTCGCCGGCAAATCGAACACAATCTATCCTTGGGATTCCTGGCAGAAACCCTATGACGACGAACCACCGGTCTGGTTCCACGACATCTTTCGGGAAGACGGCACGGCGTATCGTCAAGCGGAAGTTGATTACATTCGAAACGTCACGAACGCTGTTAACGACAAGTAGGCTCTGCTGGACTATTCAGTGTTCTCTGCCGCGAGTGCGGCGTCTTTGCAGTTCGCGGTTTAAGATTCGGCTGTGGAAGCGTCCGTGCTTAATGACAAACCGTCCTGTGAAAAGACCGAAGGATTAACGATTTCCGGTCAGTCGCGAACCTACAGTTTGGACAACACGTTGGCAAGTATCACCGACAACAAGTCGATCGGCAATTTGAGTTACACTTGGGAAGTGCGTCAAGGGTTTGGGGTAGCAGGGTGTCGTTCATTCAGCATTGGAAGCTACGTCGTTTTCTTCAGAGTGATCGATGGTATTCATGACGTGGCGGTCTGCAGGAATGGCACGA
>JBEBXX010000346.1:0-4017 GCA_040391435.1 Aureliella helgolandensis
AGTCGACCGTTACCATCCGTTCACCGAGCTTCTGCATGTCGACGACGGCCCGCAGGCTGCGCCCGATCAGACGCTGAATTTCAGTCGTCCGGCCGTCGATTTTACCGGCTCTGTCGCGACTTTTTCTTTTGTCGGTACTATGCGGCAACATGTTGTACTCGGCCGTGACCCAGCCCGTCCCCTTGCCGACCATCCACGGCGGAACCTGTGCCTGCACGCTGGCCGTACACAGTACGATCGTCTCGCCGCTTTGGTAGAGCACGCTGCCGGGGCTCGAGCGGGTGAATTTGCGTTTAATTTTAACCGGGCGGATCGCGGTGGATGCCATGTTCATCTTCTTTGTGTTACGACTATGCCGAAACTTATGAGTGGGTGCTTGTGCCAAAGTACCCTACTCGCATTTGCGCTTCTTGAACAGGCAGGTGGCGGCCAACGCGGAAACTGTGCGCAGCGTGGGCGAGGTGCTCAAGCGAGGTATATTGCGGGTTTTGACGAGTATTCGGGCAAGCGGCAGGCATTTGCACTTCAAAGCTGACCAGCTTGAGGTAGCATGCCAGATAGCTGCCAACACAGGGCTAGGGTTGTGAACACCCACGACCGCCCAGTTGGTCTTCACCCTGCACAATTGGATTTTCCGTTATGCCTCGACATCCTCATAGCAATTTTGACTGGGGCGATTTATCGCCACAGCAGTTGTCCAGCTTGATCGGCGCGGCTGCAATTACGGTTGGCTTGCTAGTCGTGGCCTACATCGCGTGGAGCGCCGCCTATGTGGTCGACGCGCACGAGCAAGCGGTCGTGTTGCGATTTGGCAAATACCATTCGACTCAGCCGCCGGGGCTGCGTTTCAAAATTCCCGCGGTCGATCAGCGCGTGTTGGTTGACATGAGCGAGCGCAGTTTGCGTCTCCCCTGGGGAACCGCCGATGGCGCGGCCACGGGCAGCGATCCTTTGAGCGGCCGCAGCGATGATCAAGCACTGATTTTAACCGGCGATTTGTACGCCGCCGTGGTGGAATGGAACGTGTTCTGGCGCGTGGTCGAACCAGAGAAGTACATTTTTAGCTTCAGCGAAGAACAACTGCAGCAGGCCCTGGTGGCGGTCGCGCGCTCGACCATGCACCGCATCGTCGGCGATTACTCGGCCGACGAAACCTTGACCGGCAAACGCGAGGAGATCGCCCTGGCGGCGCTGGACGAAATGAAACGGGCGCTGGCGGATTTTAATGCGGGGATCGAAATCACCGATCTGCAACTGCAGCGCGTGACTCCACCCGACGTGGTTAAACCCTCCTTTGATCAAGTCAACGCATCGATCCAGGAGAAGGGTCAATTGATCTACGAGGCCACCCGCGAGCGCAATAGTTTGTTGCCATTGGCCCATGCTAACAGCGACAAACTGGTACGCGAAGCGGAAGGTTACGCATCGCGGCGGCTGGCCGAAGCCGAAGGTGAAATATCCGCCCTGCTGGCCAAATACGAAAGCTACAAACTGGCCCCTGAGATCACGCGCCAGCGAATGTACTTGGAGACCATGGAACGCGTGTTCGCCAACGGGGGCCGCAAGGTCATCCTCGACGAACAGCTTAAAGGCTTGTTGCCCATGCTAAATCTCAATAGCTCAGCCAAGTGACGCTCCACCGAGACAGCTTGCCATCCAGAGCCGGACTGTCTGGCGTATGGATGTAGCGGGTCGGTCGATTTTCTGCGTTGAACAGACAACTCCCTCTGCAACCGCTAGTTTTACCTTCACTCGAAATCAAATCATGTCACAACGACTTGTGCAATGGATCGTTAGGACGCTCACCGTGCTGGGTTTGCTGTTCCTGCTTTCAACCGTCTTGGTCTACGTCGTCGATCAACGAGAATTAGCCGTCGTGCTGCGGTTTGGTGAACCCGTCCGCGCCAACCAGCAGCCGGGACTGTATTTTAAAATCCCGCTCGTTGAAACCGTCCGTTTTCTACCGAGCACGCTGCAGTTCTGGGGCGACGGTGACTCAACGGAAGTGCTCGCCGACCTACCCACCAAGGACAACAAAAAAATTGAAATCGTCCCCTGGGCTGTGTGGAAGGTCAGCGACCCAATCGCATTTGTCAAACGCATGCGGACTATGGATAACGCCGAGAATCGAGTGGCTCAGTTCGCCCGCGGTGCCATGCGAGATGTGATCACCAAGTACGACTTGGAGGATCTGGTGCGAAGTACCAATCGCGAGATGAAGATGGCTGAAATTGAAGGGGGTGAGCCGGATTTGGAAATCCTCCAGCAGGTGCTTCCCGAGGCGGAATTGGCAGCGGCCGCGCCCAAAACGGGCAGCCTAGTTGGCCGCCAAGCCATCCTGGAAAAAATCAACATCGCCGCTAGGCATTCTCTAGCAGCCAACGTCGACGACGACGAAGCCGGCTCGCGCGGTATCGAGCTAGTCGATGTGGGCATCTCGCACATCGATTTCGTCGAGACCGTCCGCCGGCAAACATTCATGCGGTGGATAGCTGAGCGCGAATCATTCAGCGCTCACAACGTGAAAATTGGCGAACAGCAAAAAATGGAGATCCTCAATAAAACGCATGCTGAAGTCGAGCGTATTCAGGGCGAAGGGCAGCGGACAGCCAGCATCACGCGAGGCAAAGCCGATGCGCAGGTCATTCGCAGCTATGCCGATGCCATCAGTGAAGTGGGCGAGTTCTACACTTTTGTACGCACGCTCGAAGCCTACGAGAAGTCGATCGACGAGCAAACCGAGCTCGTGCTAACCACCGATCACGACTTCCTCAAGCAGTTTCACCGCATGCAGGTTCCGCAGGCACAACCCGCTGCGAATTCCGACGCAACCGAGCTCACTCAGGACAGCCGCTAGGCTGCGGCTGATTGAGCAAGGTGATGGCTGAGTCGAGCGCGTCGCGCAGTGGATCAAAGCCGGCGGGGGAGAGGCCCAAGTGGAGATGTTGCCGCCAGCCCTCGGCCAGTTCAAACTGGCCACTGAGCTGGCCCACGTGTCGATTGAGCTCGAGCATGGTCTCCAGATAGGCGCTGATACCTTGGCTGGCGCCCAGCCACTGGTCTTGGCTGACGTGGGCCGCCAGCAGCTCTCGCTTGCGATCGACCAGTGGGCTGACATCGACAAAGTGGGTGGGCGTGACCAGTTCGCCCAGCGGCGTGCAATTGCCGTGCGGCTGAGCGTGGTAGACCGCTACGGGAGTGTCGAAGGCTGGCCGTGGCGGGAGCGTAGGGAAGCCCGGCATGCCGCGCGTGAAGGCCGCGCTGACCGCTAGCCGCGCGGCGTTTTGGTGATCCTCCATGTAGTCCAGCGGTGCATGTGTTAACACGATTTGCGGCTGGGCTAGGCGCACCACGCCGGCGACTTGTCGCAACAGCTCTGGCGTGTACATGATGTTCATGTCATCGCAGATCGGTGGGTAGAACGCAGCACCCAGCAGCCCGGCTGCAGCTTGGGCTTCGGCCAGCCGCACCTGAGCGCACTCGTCGGGCGCCAACGTCTGCGATCCGTAGCAACCGTTGGCGATATTGAAGTAGTGCACCTGCCAGCCCCGCTGCGATAATTGCAGCAGCGTGCCCGCCATGACAAATTCGATGTCATCTGGGTGTGCGGCGATGGCCAGGACGGAGTTGGTGCTCATACAGGTTTTCCGCTTAGCGTTGGACACGGGCAGAGCCGCCGGCAGCCAGGGCTTCGACTTCGGCTAGTTTGGCCATGCTAACGTCGCCAGGGAAGGTCGTCAGCAATGCGCCGTGAGCCCAGCCTAAGCGCAGGGCTTGTTCCGGTTCCTTGCCGGCCAGCATGCCGTACATCAGACCTGACGCGAACCCATCGCCACCACCGATGCGGCAGACGACGTCTAGGCTCAGCGTGGGAGTGACGTAGCGCTGGCCGTCGTACCACAGCACGGCTGCCCAGTCGTGGCGGTTGGTCGAGTGAACTTCGCGCAGGGTAGTAGCCACGAGCTTCACGTTGGGGAACTGCTCGATGACTTGCTCTATCATGTTGAAGAACTGGTT
>JBEBXX010000347.1:0-4011 GCA_040391435.1 Aureliella helgolandensis
CCGATCCTTTGTAAAATAATTGCGGCAAGACGCCAATCACAAACGAACACGACGTCATCAAAATTGGCCGAAACCGCATTCTGGCTGCCTCGATCGCCGCATCGCGAATCGTCGCTCCCTGCTGCCGCAATTCCCGTGCGAACTCGACGATCAAAATAGCGTTCTTGCAAGCCAAAGCGATAATCAGCACTACGCCAATCTGGACGTAGACGTTGTTATCCATGCCGGCCAAGGAGATCGCGGCGACGGTCCCCAGCAGTCCCAGCGGGACGACCAAAATGACCGCCAGCGGAAGTATCCAACTCTCGTATAAAAATGCGAGCACAAGTTAGACGATTAGCACGGCCAGCCCAAACACCCACACCTCTTCTCCCTTGGCGCGGCTCTCCTGCAGCGAAACGCCATTCCAATCAAAACCGATCGTCTCAGGGAAGCTCTGCTGAGCTAGGTCGCCCATAATCTTCAAAGCTTCACCCGAGCTGACTCCAGGTGCAGCCGACCCGGTGACGCCGGCGGCTGGGTATAGATTGAATCTTCGAATGATCTGCGGACCAAACGTTTCATCAATCGCCATTAAACTCCCTAGCGAAACCATGTCGCCCGCCGCATTGCGCACGTTGAGCCGTCGCACATCGTCAACGCTGTCGCGAAACTGCGCATCGGCCTGAAGCATGACGCGGTAGGTCCGCCCAAACTTATTGAAGTCGTTGACGTAGGCCGATCCAAGAGCCGCTTGGAGAGTCGTGAAGACCTCGCCCAAGGGAACCTGCATACTTAGCACTTTCTCGCGATCTACGTCGGCGTATAGCTGCGGCACGCCCGCGCGGAAGGTCGAGCTCACGCGTTGCAACTCGGGCCGCTCGGCGGCGGCCACCAGCAGGTTGTTGACCGCCGTTTGCAGCTCCTCCAGACCGGCACCAGCCCGGTCCTCGACCTGCATGTCGAACCCACCGCTTGTTCCTAGCCCCTGAATGGCCGGCGGCGGAATAACCAAAATGAACGCGTCTTTGATGCGCGCAAATTTTTCAGTTATCTCGGCAATCAGCGGTCCCTGCTGCAGCTCGGGCGTCGTCCGCTGCTCCCAGTCCTCTAGACCGATGAACATCGTGGCCGCGTTGGATGATTGGCTACCTTCAAGCAGCGACATGCCACCTAGGGTAAACCAGGTCTTCACCCCCGGCTGATTGGCGACGATCTCATTGATCTGCTCAATCACCTCTCGCGTGCGATCCTGCGAGGCCGCATCGGGCAGTTGGATGGCCGTAATTAAGTAGCCTTGATCTTCGGTAGGCAAAAAGCCAGTTGGGACGCGTGTGTACCACCACGCAGTTGCTCCGACTGTGATTGCAAAAGCCACGAGTACGATCGGCCAGCCTCTGAGCAGCCAGCCGATGCTGTAGACATAAACGCCTTCAATCCAGGCAAAGACCTTATTGAACCAACGCGCTAAAAAGAACTTTTGATGCTCCGCTTTGACTGGCCTTAGCCAAAGCGCGCACTGCGCGGGCTTGAGCGTCAGTGCATTGATCGCGCTCAGCAGCGCGGTGGCTGCAATGGTCAATGCAAATTGGCGATAGAGCTGCCCGGTAATACCACCCAAAAATGTAGTCGGGATGAACACCGCCATCAGTACCGCCGTTATCCCGATCACCGGCCCCGTCACCTCGCGCATAGCCCGCACCGTAGCATCGTGCGGCGTCTCACCACGCTCGATATGATGCGCGGCATTTTCCACGATCACAATGGCATCATCGACAACAATGCCGATGGCCAAGACTAATCCAAACAGCGTCAACAAATTGATGGAGAAGCCCAGCAGCGGCATGATTGCAAAGGCTCCGATGATCGTTACCGGAACCGTGGTGGCCGGGATCAGCACCGCTCGCCAATCTTGCAAAAACACCAAGATTACGATCAGTACTAACATGCCGGCTTCAAACAGCGTCTTGTAGACTTCATGAATGGCTGAAGACACAAAAATGGTTGTGTCAAATGGGACGTCCCATTCCAGCCCTCGCGGAAATGACTGTGACAACTGCTCCACCGCGTCTTGAACACGTTGGGCGACGTCCAGCGCGTTCGCCCCGGGCAATTGATAGACCAGCACGTTGGCTGTGTTGATACCGCCTTTCTGCGCAAAGGTGTCATAGCTTTGCGAACCCAGCTCGACGCGCGCCACATCGCGCAGGCGAGTTAGGCTGCCATCATCGCCGACCTTGACAATGATCTCCTCGAACTGCTCCGGATCCGACAGCCGTCCCAACGCGGTCATCGTATACTGGAAGGCCTGCGAGTCACTGAGCGGCGGCTGCGCAATCTGTCCAGCGGCGACTTGCACGTTCTGCTGGCGGAGCTGATTTAGCAGATCCTGAAACGTCAGTTCGCGGGCATCGAGCTTGGTCGGATCGGCCCAGATCCGCATGCTGTACACGCCGGTCCCGCTGACGCTCACATCGCCTACCCCTTCTACACGACTGAGCTGATCCACCACCCTTAAGGTAGCGTAATTGGATAAGTACAAACTGTCGAAGGTCCCGTCAGGCGATGTCAGCGAGACGGCCAATAGGATATTGGTCGAGCGTTTTTTAACGGATATTCCCTGCTGCCGAACGTCGGCCGGCAAGAATGGTTCGGCCAGTGCCACCCGGTTCTGGACCAACACTTGAGCTTCTTCTAAATCGGTGCCCACTTCGAAGGTCACGGTCAATGAGTAGCTGCCGTTGGACGAAGACGTTGAGGTCATCGACAGCATATTCTCGACGCCGTTGATCTGCTGCTCCAGCGGTGCCGCGACCGTGTCGGCCATCACCTGCGCGCTTGCGCCCGGATAGCTGGCGGTGACCTGCACCGTGGGAGGAGTAATGTTTGGGTAGCGCTCGACCGGCAGGTTTACCAGTCCGACGATTCCCAGGATGACCGTCATGAAGGCAATCACATTCGCGGCCACTGGGCGATTGATGAAAAAGTTGGAGATCACCCAGGCTCTCCCTGTGTCGGAGCGGGGGCGACGCGGACTTCGCTCCCGGGGCGAATCTTCTGCAATCCCGAGGTAACGACTCGTTCACCAGACTGCACGCCTTCGCGGACGACACTCTCGTCTCCCACAATTTCACCCAGTTTGACAGCCCGCCGTACGACCGTGTTGTCCGACTGCACGACCATCACATAACGACCTTGCTGATCCATGCCAATGGCTTTGGTCGGGATTAATACGGCAAGGTACTCAGCCGTAAACGGAACTTGTAAGCGCGCGAATAGGCCCGGAGACAGGATGCCACTGCTATTGTCGAACATAGCCCGCACACGCGTATTGCCCGTGTTCGGATCGGTGCGATTATTGACGAAGTCGATGACTCCGGTGTGGGGAAACCCCTCTTCGTTGCCCAACCCCAATTTAATGTTGATCTTGGTCTTGCGCGCATTGTCCACTTCGCCCGCCAACATCCGCGAGCGATAGTCCAAAAGCGACTGCTCATCCACATCGAAATCGACATAGATCGGGTCGACCGACACGACGCTGCTCAGCTCGCTCGTGTCGGCCACGACCAGATTGCCCGGCGTTACGAGCGTCTCGCCGAGCATGCCATCGATAGGCGCCTGAATGCGCGTGTACTCCAAATCCAGAGCGGCGCGCGCCAGCCGCGACTTGGCGGCCTCTATCTGACCTCGGGCTTCGGCCACCGCCGCCACCGAGGAATCGTATTCTGAGCGGCTGATCGTGTTCTTTTGCAAGAGTTCCTGCGTGCGGTTCAAATCCTGATCGGCCTGCTTGGCCCTGGCCTGCAATGCTTCAAGGGAACCCTGCGCTTGCTGCAGCGCCAACTGGTAGGGGGCGGGGTCGATGACGAACAGCAAATCACCGGTCCGCACAGGTTGCCCCTCCGAAACGCTCACCGACTGCCCCGCATGCGGTTGCGGCAGCAATTCGCTCGCCATGGGCGGAACCGGAAAGCTGGCCACCACTCCGCCCGACGGCGCCTGAAAGCTGCGCGGAGCTTGGAGCAGATAACC